>JAXDQN010000660.1:0-3229 GCA_034667865.1 Gammaproteobacteria bacterium | reverse complement strand
GCGTTAACGAGGCCTATTGGTACCGTGAAAACCGGCTCGATCTGGAGAGGATCGCCAACAATCAGCGCACGTTGCGCGCGCCATAGAGCACCCACCGCTGCTTGGGGAACAGCTTGTCCGGCTTCGTCTATAAAGAGCCAACCGATCGACCCCGCCCCCATATGACGGAACTGCCGAGAAAACGAAGCAAAGGTCGTAGAAACGACGGGCACGATCATAAAAAGGCTTCGCCAAATAAGCGGCACGTGTGACGGATCGTCAGGCAATGATCCGCTCAAAAGCTTACTTATCGCGAAAAGGTTGCCGCTGAAGCCCGGTCCTCCTGTGCGCCCAACCTCCGCAACCCACGCTTCATGCAACGTCAATGCCGCAGCGAACAGACTTGAACGCAGATGAGCAAAATCGCTGTCTTGCCACATACCCTGCTTCTGTACGTCGTCCGTTTCGAGTGCGTTGAGCGACTCGGGAAGGGCAATTGCGGGAAATCGCTCTCGGAAGACGTTGAGCGCCGCCTGCTTGCGGGCCCATGCCGCCGATTGTTCTTCTAGTTCAAGCCGCGCTTCATCCAACTGGATGTTGGAGCTAAGCAGATGATCCTTGGCCGCCTTGACGTCGTCTCTCGATTGTGCGAGGTCTGCTCGGATTTTCCGCTGCGCGTACGCGTTACTCGCTACCTCATCCGAATATCGTCGCGCAGCGACGGTACGAAACAGTCTCGCGAAAAAGCCTGGCTCGGTTCTATCAATGAGACGCTCCTCTTCACTCAGCTCAGCAAGTCGCGATTCCCTTGCATCCCGCTCGTTATCAAGCCCCTCCTTTGCTCGTTTTGCCCGGTACACGCCAATCTCGGCAGAATCAACATCTGCTTGCGCGCATTCCAAAAACTCTTCCTTTGTTATCGCTAACAGCTCCCCGTGCAAATCGGCGTAACTTGCTCGCTCGCCAATCGCCGCTTGCACCGCTGCGTCGGCGGCCACGAAGGCATGCTTGGCGTCATCGAATCCAATCCCTGCATATTCCCTGCACCAGTCGCGGATGTTTTGCGGGCGGTCACGTTTGGCGTCCGCCGCATTAGACGGCTCGCCGTAATAGAATCGTTGCGTAAAGCGACGGCGATTTTGCGCGCGCCCCAGCACGCAAGAGATCAATCCCCACGGCACATCATCCGATTCGAGACTGGCAAAGCTGCCGTCGTCTTTTTCCGATGCGATCTTGTGCGCTACACGGTGCAAATAACGCGCACCCGCCCAAGCCTCACCGAGCTGTTTGCGCTTGGGAAGGTCATTCGATATGTTCTCGACGGCGGCATTGTTCGAGGATGCGACCACCATCTCGAACCCCGTGAACTCTGACCGCAATTCTCGGATGTGCGTATCGCCCTTGCTAAACCCGACCTTTATTTTGGTATCTGTGAACGCGTCTTTCGCGCGCGCTAGGTTGGATAGCAGCCGCGCTCTTTTTACAACATTCTCGCAGACTACTTCGCGTAGCAAGGTCGTCTTACCGGTGCCAGGCGGCCCGTTGACGGAAAAAATGCCCCGGTCTCGAAGTGACTCAAGCCCCTTGCTGATTGCGAACTGTTGCATCAGGCTCATTTGACGCGTGTCGTCTTCTAGCCAATGACCTGCGTTAAATTTGCTGGGGTGCAAGGCGGACAGAATGGCTCGGCGGCCGGCGTCGGTGTATAGGTCAACCCGACGCGAAGTTTCGAGCGGCGTCAGGTAAGCGTCCAGTGTGGCGGGCGTATCTCCGTGAGCTATTGCCGCCATGCAGCTTTCTATATCTTCAATATAGAAACTGTTGAGGATATCGATTGTAGGTACGTCTTCGTCCGCGCCTTCCAAGTCGTCATCGTCTGTGTCTTCTGGCAACCCGGATGTCTCCGTGTCGCTCACCGGTCGAGTGGCATCGGAACTACCGACACCAAGCTCTCCCCTTTTCTTCGGTGCTGGCCGCGTCAGTACTTGTACAAGCGCGACGGGTTTATCCGCGGGCGGCGCGTAGCCAGTCCACTCGACAAAAATCTGATGCAGCTCAAGCACTTCCTCTGCGCTCAATGGCACGGGAGAGTTGTCATTGGCGTCTGTGCTGCGCTGCTCGATGCGCGCTGCGCGGAAGTTGTCCAACGTTTGCGCAAGTCGTTGCCGAGCGGAGGAGAACGCGTCCGCGCTGAGGATCGACAGACCGTGCTGTTTGGCTTGTCCAAGCGCCCAAGGTGCGGTCGAAACCGAAACAGGATCGAACATAGGCTGACCGTGAGCGTCGAGCCGAATGGAGGCAAAGCATGAGGGACCTTCAAGCTCCGTGCGTTCAACGTTCTCAAACTCGTTGACTGTCTCCGCTGGCGCAAGACCTTGCGCGAATTCAGCGATAGCGCTCGTGTCAAACACGCCCAGAAATAGCTTGAATCCACTGAGTACGCGATCGTCCGGAATCGGCATTTCCCACAGGAACCGATTCTGGCGACGCAGTTGATCTCGCGCATCCAGCCACTTCACCGTCCACTCATCCGGTGTATCGAGCACTTGCTTCAGATCGAACGGGATAAAAAATTCGATCTTGTGCCAGTACTCGAGGATATCGAGAATGCGTCGTGGAGGATTGCTCATCATTTAATTCTTCAGAATATTGACCGGCTCGAGCAGGATAATAGCCGATCGACTTGCTGGACCAATGGGTCAACGTTAGATGGGCAGTCGAATGGGCTTCTCGCGAACTGAGATCAGACCTGCACCGCCCTTCCAACAACGACCCGATTAAAGACGCCAGCATGCGTAACATTCATCCCATGCGACGCGCCTTCAATCGTAACTCTCCGCGCATCGTCAATCCAACCCTCCAGCGCTGTCACCGCGTCTCGGAACATCCGAGGACTATTCTCCCCATCGATTAGCAGCGTAGGGCATTGCACCCTCGCTGCAGCCTGCGCATCGTAGGCAGGCAACGGATCTCTAAACTGCAGCGCCAGCGTATTCGCGTTATCCATCGCCATCGCTTTGAACTCTTTCGGACTCCTAGCCCAGAATCCAGGCCGGCTTACCGAGTCCACAAAAAGCTCCAACCCCGCATCAACTTCCCCGCTACCAATCAACTCCGCCGCCTTAGCCCTTAGCGCATTAATCGGCGCAGGCAAGACCGACCGCGCTCTCCCATCATCGCCGCCCCTAGCCACCGCCCCACCCGGATCAGCAAGCACCAACGACTTCACCAACTCCGGATATCTAACAGC
>JAXDQN010000659.1:0-3807 GCA_034667865.1 Gammaproteobacteria bacterium | reverse complement strand
CGTTGCGGTTGCACTTCATCAACACCCCATCGAGGGTGACACGATCATCCATCAGGTCGGATACCGACATGGGAGATTCTTTGTGATGACGCGGCGCGCAGGCTGCCGTCACCGCGAAAATGGCGGTCATGCATCCACTGGCGATCATGAATTTAATTGATTTCGGCATAAAGCTTCCCACCAGCAATGGTACCGAAAATGAGCCTTAACGGGCCCTTAGGCGTGTGACGTGTCTCACGGCTTTAACATCTTCCCAGCCCAGTCCTACACACTCGGGCAGTTTGACCCCGCCTGGGCGCATGTGTACCGTGCCCCCACCATGTCACCACCGAAGGCCTCCAAAGACGCAGTTCCGGACTTCGAAGCCGCCATGCACGATTTGGAGCAATTGGTGGAACGCTTGGAACAAGGCGATCTGCCCCTCGAGGAATCCTTGGCCGCCTTCGAACGCGGCGTCGCCCTGACCCGCGCCTGCCAAAGCGCGCTTAAAGAGGCGGAACAGAAGGTCGAGATTTTGTTGAAGAAAGCCGGTGAGCCTGTCGTTGAAGACTTCACTCCCGACGAATCCAAATCCGGCTGAGCAAGAAGCGCTGGCGCGCCGCATGCGCGAGTACCAAGCGCGCGTCCATGCCGTCTTGCATGATGTGCTGCCCAAGGCCGACGTGATTCCGCAACGCCTGCACGCCGCGCAGCGCTACGCGGTGCTCGGCGGCGGCAAGCGCCTGCGGCCATTGCTGGTGTATTTCACCGGCGAGGCGTTGAACATCGCGCCGCAAATACTGGATGCTCCGGCAGCCGCGGTGGAATTGATTCACTCTTATTCGCTGGTCCATGATGATCTTCCGGCCATGGACGATGACGATCTACGCCGCGGACAACCCACGACGCATCGTGCGTTCGATGAGGCTACCGCCATCCTGGCCGGCGACTCCTTGCAAGTACTGGCATTCTCGCTGCTGTCGCGCGATCGCACGCCAGGCGTTTCCGCTGAGGCGCGTTTGAAGATGATTCAGATACTCGCCGATGCCAGCGGCACCGCAGGCATGGCGGGCGGCCAAGCCATCGATCTGGCGGCGGTCGGCCGCAAAATCGGACTGGATGAACTCGAGGGCATGCACCGGCTCAAGACCGGTGCACTGATTCGCGCCAGCGTGCTGATGGCGGCGGCGTGCGCTCCTGATCTTGGCCCCGCCGCGTGGGATGCACTCGACGGCTACTCGCAGGACATCGGCCTCGCATTCCAAATTCAGGATGACATTTTGGATGTCGAAGGCGACACCCAAGAAATCGGCAAGACCAGCGGCGCCGACGCCGCAAGGGACAAGCCCACCTATCCCAGCGTGCTGGGGCTGACAGCTGCCAAGCAGCGCGCCAGCGAGTTGCAGGCCCGCGCCTGTCAGCGGCTGGAACCCTTGGGCGAGTCTGCTCAGGTGCTGGGTTGGCTTGCCGGCTTCGTGGTCAAGCGCCGTACCTAGTAAGGGTCCGTCCGGGTAATACAACTGGTCGCCGACGAAGGCATGTCGAAGCGCGATTTAAAGGAAACGCTCGGTGATGGGAATCGATTAGGCTGTCGGCAATATCGACGCTGCCGCTTCAGGTGCAAGCCGGTGGGGCATCAGGTCTTCGTGGCTCGTTCCGCCGCCAGGCGCACACGGCCGCGCTGCTTTACCTCCGCAGCCAGGTCCGGCATGGTTTCTTGCGTGATCACGCGGCCTTCGCGACGCGCAAGTGCGGCTTCCGCCACATCGACGGACGCCAAAATCTCCGCACGGGCACGCTCGCGCCGCTCCCACAGAGCAAGGGCTTCACGCATAGCGTCCTCTTCGCCGTGCAACCGTCCGCTCGCAATAGCATCGCGAACAAATGCTTTCTGGTCGGGGGGTCAAATTTACGATCATGAGGTTTAACCTACCCCAGCGCGCCCGGCTAGACAAGGTAAAATATCCGGGTAATCTTCAACCTTCAACAGCCCTCCAGTCCGGCCAAATGACCGTTACCGGGACGGACTCCTTGGGAATCGAACCGGCCGTAAGCCGCTGAAAGCGTTATAAATGACGATTTCTGCAACCTTTCCGCCTGTCGGACGAACAAACCCATAGTCAGGTCAACAGCCCAATACCGGGCGAATGGTCTAAAATTCTTGAGTTGCGCGGTTCCGGCACCATCTAGGGCGTGATCGCTTGAATAGGAACCCGATATGAATGCTGCTGTGCCCGTTAAAAAGCCCCAAGTGAACTCCGTGGAGGACGTACAAGGTCACGCCGATACCCGGCGCATCCCCATCAATCGGGTGGGCATCAAAGACATCTTTCATCCCGTGAAGGTGAAGGATCGTTCCCGCGGCGAACAGCACACCATTGCGAATTTCAAGATGTATGTGAACCTGCCCCACAATTTCAAGGGCACGCATATGTCGCGCTTCGTGGAGATATTGAATCATCACGAACGTGAAATCTCGGTGGAGTCCTTCAGCAAAATGTTGGTGGAAATGACCGAGCGCCTCGCCGCCACGTCCGGTCACATCGAAATGACCTTCCCCTACTTCGTGATGAAAAAGGCGCCGGTGTCCGGCGTGGAAAGCTTGATGAACTATCAGGCCACGATTTTTGGCGAGCACACCGACGGCAAGACCGAAGTCTGGCTCAAGGTGGTGGTTCCGACCACCAGCCTATGTCCGTGCTCGAAGGAAATCTCCGATTACGGCGCCCATAACCAGCGTTCGCACATCACTTTGACCGCCCGTCTGGTCGAGCACATGTGGCTGGAAGAGCTGATCGAAATCGCCGAACGCGAAGCCTCATGCGAGGTGTATGGAATTTTGAAGCGTCCGGACGAGAAGTTCGTCACCGAGCGCGCCTACGACAATCCGAAATTCGTCGAAGACACGGTGCGTGACGTCGCCGTGGCGATGAACAAGGACAAGCGCGTGCGAGCCTACGTGGTCGAGTCAGAGAATTTCGAGTCGATCCACAATCATTCCGCATACGCAATGATCGAGCACGACAAGGAATCGGCAGGCTAAGTCGCCGCCCATTCAGGAGCTGGCCGCGACGCCTCGTTCGGCGCTTTGCAAGCGGCCGATCATGCTGCGCAGGAACACTTGGTTGAAACGCAGCTGGCACTCCGCCGAGACCTGTTCCAACAACGTCGAACTTACCTTCATGACGGTGACTGGGCCCGCCGCGATGATGGTCGCGGTGCGCTTCGCGCCGCGCACGTAGCTGGTTTCCCCGAAACAATCGCCGCTCTCGAGATAGCCCAAAGCCTTGGTCAAGCGCTGCACACCCACGCGCCCTTGCACGATGATGTAAAAGCGGTCGTCCATCTCGCCTTCTTTGACGATTTCCTCCGCGTCGGCGTAATCCTGCCAGCTGCTGGCCCGCAGGACCTCCCAGATCTCGCCATGCGAGAACTCGTGAAAGAACTTCAGTTTACGCAGCAGGCTGAATTGTTCCTGCTGGTCGATGCGGTTGTATTGGGCCCGCAACTTCTGGTGGACGCGCGTCAATTCAGCCGCGAAATCCAGCCCGGTCTTGTAGCGCTTCTCAGGATCCTTTTGCAGCGCCATCGCCGTGACATTTTCCAGCTCCTCAGGGATCTCCGGGCGCAGCGTATGGATTGGCGGCGGCGTGGCGAATACGATCTGATGCAGCAGCTTCTGTAGATTGCCCGCCCTAAATGGCCGGTTGCCGGTGAGCAGCTCGTACATCACGGCGCCCAAAGAGTACAAATCCGACCGGTTGGTCAGTTCGATCGACTGCACCTGCTCGGGAGACATGTAAGAAGGACTGCCGGCGATGCCTTCGA
>JAXDQN010000658.1:0-9206 GCA_034667865.1 Gammaproteobacteria bacterium | reverse complement strand
CACGTGCCGCGCGCCGTGTTGCCAAAGATTGTGCCGTCCAGTGAGGTGTACGGCGATATCAAGACCCCTGCCCTCGCCGGTACGCGCATCGCGGGAATTCTTGGCGATCAGCAGGCCGCGCTGGTCGGACAGGCGTGCTTTGAGCCCGGCGAAGCAAAAAACACCTACGGCACCGGATGTTTTTTGCTGATGAACACGGGTGAGAAGCCGATCGCGTCAACGGCTGGATTGATCACCACCGTGGCCTATCAAATGCACGGCGAGCCGGCCCGCTATGCACTCGAGGGTTCCATCGCAGTCACCGGCGCTTTGGTGCAGTGGCTGCGGGACAATCTGGGATTGATCTCCAGCAGCGCTGAGGTGGAAAAATTGGCCGCCGAGGTTGAAGACAACGGCGGAGTGTATTTCGTGCCTGCATTCTCCGGACTGTATGCCCCGCACTGGAACGAGCGTGCGCGCGGCACCCTCATTGGCCTGACGCGCTATGCGACGCGCGCGCACATTGCGCGCGCGGTGCTCGAAGCGACCGCTTATCAAACGCGCGAAGTTTTGGCTGCCATGGCAACCGATTCTGCCGCTGCGATTCCGGAACTGCGCGTTGATGGCGGCATGGTGGTCAACGAATTGCTGATGCAGTTTCAATCGGACATTCTCGATGTGCCCGTGGTGCGTCCCAAGATTACCGAGACCACCGCGTTGGGCGCCGCTTACGCAGCGGGGCTCGCCGTCGGCTACTGGAAGAATCGCGAGGATCTGGTCAATAACTGGGAGATCGACAAGCGCTGGAAACCGCATATGCCCGCCGCGAGACGAGCGGCTCTGTTCGCCTCATGGGAGCGGGCGGTGGGACGTTCGTTGGATTGGATCGAATAGGGAACGGACATGCATTCGGCATTTCTCGGCGAATTTTTAGGCACTGCCGTGATGATCCTGCTCGGCAATGGGGTCGTAGCCAACGTTGTATTGAAGTTCTCGAAGGGCGAGAAATCCGGTTGGATCGTCATCACGGCAGGCTGGTGCTTCGCGGTCATGGCGGGAGTGTTCACGGCAGTCGCCATTGGCAGCGACGGTCATTTGAATCCGGCGGTGACCGTAGGCGCCGCCATCTCCAGCGGCGATTGGAGTCGGCTTGCGGTGTATGTACCTGCGCAACTGCTGGGCGCCATGTTGGGAGCCGCATTGGTCTGGCTGACGTATTTGGCTCACTGGGAGAAGACGCCGGACCGGCTCGACAAACTGGCTTGCTTCTGCACCATACCCGCGATCCGCGCACCGCTCGCCAATGTGGTGACGGAAGTCATCGGTACTGTGGTGCTGATCCTCGTGGCTGCCGCGATTTCCTCGAAGCAGGGATTTCCGGTGGGACTGAGCCCGGGATTGAGTCCTTTCCTGGTGGGTCTGTTGGTGTGGAGCATCGGATTGTCGCTGGGAGGCTCAACCGGGTACGCCATCAATCCCGCACGCGATCTGGGCCCGAGAATCGTGCACGCTTTATTGCCGATTCACGGCAAAGGCGGTTCGGACTGGGGCTACGCCTGGGTTCCCATCGTAGGGCCCGTCATAGGCGCGGCAGCGGCGGGCTACTTGGTCAAATCGCTAGCGATCTAGCGTCACATGAGCATCGCGCCGCTGCGTCTCGCTGCCACGGTGTTGATGGTCCGCGATGATCCATTTCAAGTCTTGATGGTGAAGCGCAATGCGCGCGAACCGTTCGCTTCCGCGTTGGTATTTCCTGGTGGCGTGGTCGAGACCGAGGACTATTCTGCCTCATGGTTGCCGCATTGCGATGGCGCAACTGGGCTCACTGCGGACGAGCGGGCGCTGCGCGTAGCCGCTTGCCGAGAGTCATGGGAGGAGGTGGGACTGCTGCCTGGCGCGGCCAATGTGCCTATGCCGCGCGAAGCGGCCGGCGAGCTGAGTTTCCTGAACCATGCGATCGCGCATCGGGTGCGGCTGACGCTGGACGAAATGGTCACCTTTGCCCATTGGATTACGCCGGAACTCGCGCCCAAGCGTTTCGATACTTATTTCTATATTTGCCCGATCCGCCACGCAGAACAGGCGCGCTGCGATGGGCTGGAAACAGTCTCGTTGGAGTGGGTCGAACCTGGCGAGGCTCTGGCCGGCGAATCGCGGGGTGAACGCTCGCTGTTGCTGCCCACCCGCGAGAATTTGAAGCTGTTGGCGCAAAGCCCCAATTCAGCGATTGCCATCGCTGCGGCTCGCAGCCGGCCGGTCGTGACTATCATGCCCGGCTGGGTGAATGGCCGTCCTTCGCTCGATCCGGCGTAGGGGTATAGTTCGTGTCCCACGCGAGGACACAACAATGATGACCAGCCTCGAGAAGCCTGCGATCGGTCCTGACTTGCCGGCACCCGTGCCGCGCCGCGGCCGCTTATCCCTGCTGCAGTTCCTCGGCACCCTGCAGGACAACATGATCGGCGTCTTCACTGAAGAGGCTTATGAAAACGACATCGTTCAGCGCAAGGTGTTGGGTCGGGATCTATTCATCATCAACGATCCGGTGCTGATCAAGTACGTGTTGTTGGACAACGTCGCGAACTATGAAAAGACCGAGATCACTCGACGCATCCTCGAGCCGGGACTTGGCAAGGGTCTGATCACCTTGGAAAAGGACACGTGGCGGCGCCATCGCCGCACCATGGCGCCGTCGTTCGATCATCGCAGTATCGCTGCCTACACTCCCATCATGACCACGGCCACCGAAGAGATGTTGGCCGAGTGGGATCAACTTGCGCCCGGGAGCGCCGTCGATGTCGAACACGCCATGATGGAAGTGACGCTGCACATCATCTCCCGCACGATGTTTTCCTCGGACTCGAATTCCATTGTGCGCATCATGGGCGGGGCCGCGGGACTCTATCAAGCGCGCATTCGACCGAACCTGCTCGATCTGTTTTCCGTCCCCAATTGGTTGGCGGGAAGGCGTCGGGACAAACTTGCCAAACAAACCTTCGCGGAATTCGACGCCATCATCGACCGATTGATCGGGGAGCGGGTGCGCAACCCCGGCAACAGTCCCAAGGACTTATTGGCGCGGTTGATCGCGGCGCGAGATGAGCAGACCGGCGGCGGCATGAGCACGCAAGAGGTCCGCGATCACGTCATCACGATCTTCATGGCGGGGCATGAAACTACCGCCATGGCCATGACCTGGACACTGTATCTGTTGTCGCAGCATCCGGCAGAGGAAGCCAAGCTGCATGCGGAATTGGAAGCCGTGCTCGGCGGACGTCTGCCAACGTTCGAGGATGTATCGAAGCTGACGTACACGCGAATGGTGGTCGAGGAGTCGATGCGCATCTATCCGCCCGTACCTTCCATGGAGCGTGAAGCGCTGGCGGAAGACATACTGGGCGGGCGGCGCGTGCCGAAGGGGGCGACGGTGATGATCTCGCCTTGGGTGCTTCACCGCCACAAGAAGCTGTGGGAAAACCCGGGGCGCTTCGATCCGGAACGGTTTTCAGCAGAGAAATCGGCGGGGCGGGCGCGATTCTCGTATCTGCCTTTCGGCGGCGGCCAGCGAATTTGCATCGGCGCCGCGTTTGCGACCACCGAGGCCATGGTGCTGCTCGCCACCGTGGCGCAGCGTTTCCAATTGCGGTTGAAGCCCGGCCATAAAGTTGAGCCGCAAGGCCTGATCACGCTGCGCGCCCGTCACGGCATGCAGATGCTGCTGACGCCCAGGGTTTCGCGGCCGGCCAACTAAGCCGTTCGCATCATCCCGCCAGATGCTCAAAAGCGGTGGCGATGCTCATCCAGGTCGCGGTGGCGGCGAAGGGCACCGTCAGGGCCTGCTGCGTCAGCAGCGCGAGGCCGCCAAATACGTAAACCGGGTGGGGGCGGCCCCGGGTTCGCCAATCATGAAACATGGCGACCAGGATCAATAAATCCGCGACCAGCCCCGGCGGCAATGAGACGAAGGGCGGCGGTGGTCCTCCACTGGCTGCGCCCGGCGGCGCGAAAAAGGTGAGGAACACGCGCGCAATGGCCGGGGTTAACATGCCGATCATCAACATCAACATGAGGCGCTTGTGTATCTGAGGTCGACGCACATTGATGATCGCCAGGGTAAAGAAACCCGCCATCATGGGCCAGGCGCACAGCGTAACCGCTGCGAAGCGGCGGCCGGCATCGCCGACTCCTTGTGCATCCGCGCGTTTGAGCACAGCCATCTCGGTCACCAAAATGGCGCACATCATGATACTGAACAGGGAGATGCCGGCCAGGCCCCAGGAACGGTGATCCATGGTGCGCCCGAGCGCAATCAGAGCGGTCTGGGAAAAATAGTATATCGTCCAGGTAAAAAGCAGGGTTCCGTGAATATAAATCATCGGTTCTGCGTGAAAGGAGCCGGCGGCGACCTTGGCCCAAAACGTCGGGATGAATCCGCCGAAGGCAACCAACACACAGATACCGGCCATCCACAAATAGAAGAAGCGGCCTTCGGATCGCACAGGCAAGACACCGGCAACGGTGGTACTCATTATTATCTCCCCGCTTTTGTTGTGTAATCAGCGTGCGCCAGACCAAATCGTAACGGAATACCGCTCTGAAGCGACCCCAAGATAGCGCCACAGTGCCTCCGGATTTCTCCCGTAGAGGCTAGGTTATACCATCCGCCGGCCGATCCATTACTATGGCGCGGGAGGATCGGGAATCCAGGGAGGCGCAGATGAGCACAGTGTTGGTCACGGGTGGTTCTGGCTTCATCGGCGCTCATTGCATCCTGCAATTGCTGGAAGCAGGTCACCAAGTCCGCACGACGGTTCGCGATCTGAAGCGCGAAGCCGACGTGCTTGCCATGCTCAAAGTTGGCGGCGCCGAGCCGGGCAATCGGCTAACTTTTTTTGCGGCCGACCTCGAGCGCGACAGCGGCTGGGACAGTGCGGCAGCCGGCTGCGATTATGTTTTGCATGTGGCCTCGCCATTTCCGATGACCGTTCCTCAGCATGAAGACGATCTGATCATTCCAGCGCGCGAGGGAGCCTTGCGCGTGCTGCGCGCCGCGCGCGGTGCCGACGTGAAACGTGTGGTCCTGACTTCTTCGTTCGCGGCCATTGGCTATGGGTTGAAGCAGCACCCGGCCAGCTTCGACGAAACGTCATGGACCGATTTGAGCGGGCAGGTGGCGCCGTATCCAAAGTCGAAAACCTTGGCGGAGCGCGCTGCGTGGGAATTCACTGCCCGAGAGGGCGGCTCGTTGGAGCTCTCGGTCGTCAATCCGGTCGGCGTTTTCGGCCCAGTGCTGGGGCGGGACTATTCCACGTCCATATTGATTGTGCAGCGACTGATGGACGGCTCGTTGCCGGGCTGCCCGCAGGTGTACTTCGGCATCGTGGACGTTCGGGATGTCGCTGCTCTCCACATCAGAGCAATGACCGATCCGTCCGCAAACGGCGAACGGTTCCTCGCCGTGTCCGGCAATTGCCTATCGATTCTCGACATTGCGAAAATCCTCAAGGCGCGGCTGGGTGCGGCTGCCCGAAAGGTGCCGGCCCGCCAACTGCCGAATTGGCTGGTGCGGCTGGCCGCGATGCGCGATCGGTCGATTCGGCAGATTCTGCCCGAGTTGGGCAAGATCAAGAATGCCAGCCATGAAAAGGCCACGCGACTGCTGGGCTGGCAACCGCGCTCGAGCGAAGATGCCATCCTGGCGACCGCTGAAAGCCTGATCCGCCTGAGACTTCTCAAGGGCTAAAAAGACCTAAGCCCGCAGGCGCGCTTTGCCGCGGCCGCCTTATCACGTTTCGAGGCTTTGCACCGCAGATTGTTACCTTTGTAACACAGACAATAAGCTTTGCGTCGCAAACTCACTTCATATACGGTATACCACGGAGAATAAGAAAGAGATGTGTGCGCGGCAATTTGAGCCGTGCGCCAACAGGGGAGAGTGGATGGTATCTGCCGCTACGCACCGGCGTTTCGCGCTTTCAATTTTTAAATCGACACCGAACTCGTGATCCGAGCAGCAACTCGTCGCGACTGTTTGGTGCGCAAACACACGCTCATTTTTTATGCATGGAGGTGAATGCACGACTCAGTTTGTGGGAGTGAATTCTTAATGACGACTGGATCAACGAGCAATACGAGGAGCACACGATGCTTAATCTAAGACTGGCGAGGCCCATGCTAATTGCATTAGCCGCATGCGCCGCAAACTGTCTGGTCCAAGGCAGCGCCTTGGCGGACGATGCACAGGAGAATCAGGCGCTGAAGGAGCAAATGCGCCAGATGATGCAGCGCATGGATACTTTGCAGAAACAAGTCGATTCATTGACCAAGCCGGCCCCACCGCCACCGGTGGTCGCCGCACCGCCGCCACCGCCCGCCGCCGCGCCGGCCAAGTACGAAGAAAAGGAGCCGTTGCTGCACAAGATATTGAGCGGATTCTACGGAACGCTGGATGTGTCCTTCGACGACACCAGCAAGGGCATCAACGGATTGGTGGCTTATCCTTACAGCCTGGTCGATACCGCTAATCCGAATTCCGGTTACGTGCGGGGAGCCACTCCGAAGGGCGGTCCGGTCGGTCGCCTGGGGTACTTGCCCGCGTTTTCAACCAATAAGTCCGTCTTGGGTTATCGTGGATCGCACTCCTTGGGCGAGGGCTTCGACTTGATCTATCAAATCGAAACGCAGCCTTCCATTACTTCTTCGCCGGGCCTCAATACCTCGCAATTTCAGCAGTCCAATGTGGTGAAGGGCGCGATTGGTTATGGCGATACTTTCATCGGCTTCTCCGGCAAGGACTGGGGTAAGGTCAAGGTGGGTACGACGTACTCTCCTTATAAGAAGTCCACGGACCGAATGAATCCGTTTTCGGGCATGCTCGGCGACTATGGTGTCATCATGGGCAACTCGGGCGGCGACAACCGGGTGGAATTCGGCACGCGCTTGGATCACTCAATCTGGTTTGAGTCGCCGAAATTTGCCAACATGGTCAGCTTCGACGTGCTGATATCGCCGGGACAGAACCGCACCTTCGACGATGTGGTGCAGTCTTCGGGATCACCTGACTGTAGCGGCGGCAATCAGCCGGGCAGCGGCAACCTGCTGCTGAACTGCGACGACGGCGGCTTCGACAGCGCCTACAGTGTCGATGTGAAATTCGAAACTGGACCGGTCTACGTCACGGCGGCCTACGAATTGCACAAGCGCGTCAATCGAAATAGCGACGGCATTGGATCGAACAATCCGATCTACGGGTTTCTCGTGAACACCAATTCGCCGGTGATTGATTTCGCGACGTTCAATACGCTTTCGACGGAGTTTCCCACCAGCTTCGCCGCCGGCGCCTCGGCCCCGTACTTGACCGACATCGGCGACGAATCCGCATTCAAGGTGGGAGCCCAGTACACCTTTGATTTCGGCTTGGCGGTCAGCGGAATCTACGAATATATGCATCGTAGTCTGCCGCCGGAGCTGCAGTTCCAGAACGAGCGCACGCGCAACGGCTTGTGGTTCGCTTTGTCGCAGGACTTTTCGGCCAAAGACAATGTCAGCGTGGGCTGGGGGCATGCCGGCAAAACGCCCGGCGATCCGGGCGGGCAGCATAACTTCAATCCGACCGATCTGAACGACTCGGCCAATATGTACACCATCGCGTGGAAGCATCGCTTCGACAAGAACGTGTACTGGTACATCGACGCAGCGGAAACGGTCAACAAGGGTAATGCCCACTATGACATCGGCGCCGGCGGCCGTGGCCTAACCACCGATTGTCATGACGGCACCAACACCCCAGTCATCGATTACACCAGTGCGGGCAATACCACCTGGGGCGGTTGTAAGGCAGTGGGCTTCTCGACCGGTATCGACTACAAGTTCTGAGCAACGAGCATTGCGTCCTGCGACGGTTTGTCGCCTCAAAAGCCAGGGACGTTGATACGTCCCTGGCTTTTTTCTGTGCGCCATAGCGCTCGGCGATGCTTGACCGAGTGGGCTTTGCAGAGCAAAGTAGCGGCTCGCAGCCGACAGGATTTGAGCGGATGAGATGGGATTTCAAACAGACCGCCTTCCGTTCCGTCCGCGACGTGGGGTTGTTTTTGACCAGCGCGCGAAGCGATGCCCAGCTCGAGGCATTGCGACAGGAATCGGCCAGCGGCCCGGAGGCATTCGACCGTCTTTACGAGAATGCTCCGCACCACGACCCGTGGGCCTCGGGATCGCCGCGCTATCACTACCAACGCAGAAAGTACGATGCGCTTCTCGGCCTGCTGCCGACGCGAAGCTATCGCCGGGCACTCGATCTGGGTTGTGGGCTCGGGCTACTCACCGAACGTCTGTCGACCTACGCCGAAGAGGTCGTCGGGATCGACATCTCAGCTGTCGCCATCCGCCATGGAGCCGAACGTACTCGCGCGCTGAAGAACGTGGAAATGCGCCAAGGCGATGTGATGGGGCTTGGCGCCGACCTTGATGCCCGTTTCGATCTGATCGTGATCGCCGATACCTTGTATTATCTGCCCGCGCCGATCCAGGATGAGCTGCTCAAGACCGTCGCCGCGCGTATTTCGAGGCTGCTCACGCCGGATGGCATCGTGATGCTGGTCAATCACTATTTTCCGCTACCCAACAGCGAAACCCGGCTGACCTTGAGGATACACCGAGCCTTTCAGTGGTCGCCCGCCTTCGTCTTGCTATCCGAGCACCGGCGGGCCTTCTTTCTGGCCACCCTGCTCGGCAACGCCGGCCCGGGACGCGACATGTCCGGCACATCGCGTGTGCCGATTCAGTCAGTCGGATCGGCGAACAGCAGGGCGACCGAGCCTGGGCGCACTGCGTAGCGCTTGCGCGGGTCGGTGGCGGAGGGGTCGACTTCGATGCGATCTGCCGCCACCAAATAAACGCGGCCGGTTTGCGGATTCAGCGCCATGGTGCGTGCCAATTCGTGCGTCGGCACGTTGCCAAGCTCGATGTAGTGTTGCGGCGTATCTTGTCGGATAACCGATAGCGTCCCGTCGAAATTCGAGCTGAAAACGCGTTTGCGCACGGCATCATAACCGGCCGCATCGCTACCCTTGCCGATGGACAAGTTTGCAATGACCTTGCCGTTGGTTGAGTCCACGGCGAGCAGTGTGGAGTTGACGCAACTCGCGAACAGCCGGTGATCCGCGGGCGCAATCCCTAGGCCATGGGGGCGCTGGCAGTCGGCTATCGGCCAGGTGGCGTCGATCTTTGCG
>JAXDQN010000657.1:0-7177 GCA_034667865.1 Gammaproteobacteria bacterium | reverse complement strand
AGGCTCGCCATCCGCGCTTTCACATTGGCGAATCCTTGCTGCCGATGAATCTGCCGGTGTTCGAGCGGCGCGGCGTACTCGACAAGGTGCGCGCGCTTGGCGTGTACAAGTCGGGCGCGGACTTCGAAGCCGACAATGACCGCGGCTACAGCACCTACGCCTTTGCCCGCGCCATCGGCAACAGCCCGCCGCATGCCTATCAAGTATGGCGTGAGGATTTCGATAAAATGCTGTACGACCATGCGCGCGAAAGCGGTGCCGATGCGCGCGAGGGTCAGGAAGTCCTCAACGTCGAGCAATCTGATTCGCGCGCATCGATTTTGCGGGTGCGCGGCGAGGATGGGCGTGAATATGCCATTCAAGCGCGCTATGTGGTCGATGCCACCGGCCGCGATGCGCTGCTCGCGTCGAAGAAGAAAATCCGCCGCAAGAACCGCGAGCATCAGAGCGCGGCCATCTTTGGCCACTTTCACGGGGCCGCTGTCCGTCCCGGAGAGGATGCCGGCAACATCAGCATCTATCGCTTCGGCCACGGTTGGATGTGGATGATCCCGCTGCCCGGCGGCGTGATGAGCGTGGGTGCGGTGTGCCGCCCCGAGTATTTGAAGCAGCGCAAGGGCCGCACGGTTGAATTCCTGCTGGAGACGCTGCGCCAGAATCCGGCCGCCTGGGCGCGCCTGGAAACGGCGGCACTGATCGGCGACGAAGTGCGCGTCACCGGCAACTACTCCTACGATTCGGCACACATGGGCGGACCCGGATGGGTATTGGTGGGCGACGCCTTTGCGTTTCTGGATCCGGTGTTCTCTTCCGGGGTGTATCTGGCAATGAGCGGCGCCGAACAAGCGGCGCAAGTGGTGGATGAAGCGCTGCGCAAGCCTCGGCGCGAGACCGCCTTGCTGCGCAAGCTGGAAAAACGCCAGCGCGCCGGCATGGCGCGTTTTTCATTTTTCATCTACCGCTTCAATGGTCCGATCATGGCGCAGATGTTTCGCGAGCCGCGCAATACCTGGCAGCTGGAACAAGGCGTCATCTCCATGCTGGCCGGCGATCTGTTCGATACGCCGAAGGTGTTGTGGCGGCTGCAGCTGTTCAAACTGATTTATGCGCTGTGCGGACTGCGCGATTGGCGGCGATGGCGCAATGAGCACCGCTATCGGATGGCGCAGGCACGCTCGCAATTCACGGGCGGCACCACCCCACTCGACAAGCTGTAGCAGTTGGCTACTTGATCGGCGCAGCCTCGAGTCTGGCTCGGCGGGCCATCCATAAGCTGACCGCTACGATCATCGCGCTGACCACCGTGATGGTGATGGTGGCAAGCACGTTGATCTCGGGGCTCACGCCCAATCGAACTTTCGAAAACACCACCATCGGCAGCGTGCTGCTGCCGGGACCGGAGGTGAAACTCGATATCACCAAATCATCCCAGGACAGGGTGAAGGCCAGCAGCCATCCGGACAGAATGGCCGGAAAGATGATGGGCAAGGTAATCACGAAGAACACCTTGAGCGGGCGGGCGCCCAAGTCCATGGCGGCCTCTTCGAGCGCGGAATCGAAGCTCGCCATCCGTGAATTGACGATCACCGTGACGTAGGCCATGGAGAAGGTCATGTGGGCGATGGTCATGGTGGTCATGCCGCGTCCCGCAGGCCAGCCGATCAATTGCTCCAGAGCCACGAACAGCAGCAACAGCGACAGACCGGTAATGACCTCGGGCATGACCAACGGCGCGGTGGTCATGGCGCTCAACGTGAAGCGTCCACGGAATCGAGGGAAGCGCGCCAATCCGAAGCCCGCCAGCGTGCCCAGGATCACGGAACCCGAGGCGTTGACCACCGCGACTTTCACCGAGATCCAGGCGGCATCGAGAATCTCCTCGTTGTTGAATAGCGCGACGTACCACTTCAAGGTGGGCGAGTGCGCGCCGTCCCAGACAGTCACCAGTTTCGAAGCATTGAACGAGAACACCACCATGGAGAGAATCGGGACGTACAAGAATGCCAATCCCAGCGACAGGCACACCAGCACGAAGTAGGACATGCGGTGGTTCATCGGGTGCCTGCCGACTCGCGCGCCTGCACGCTCTGATACCACATCATGAAGGGCACCAGCAGAATCAGCAGCAGTATCGCCACCGCGCTGGCCACCGGCCAGGCACGATTGGAAAAGAACTCATCCCACAGCACCCGGCCGATCATCAGCACGTTGGGACCACCGAGCAGCACCGGGATGACGAATTCGCCCACCACTGGGATGAACACCAGCATCGATCCCGCCAAGATGCCGTTGCGCGACAACGGCAGCGTGATCTTGTAGAACGCTTGCCAGGGACGGCACCCCAAATCTTCCGCCGCCTCCAGCAACTGCCAATCCATTTTTTCGAGATTCGCGTACAGCGGCAGTATCAAAAACGGCAGATAGGAATAGACGATGCCGATGTACATCGCGAACGGGGTGAACAGCATGGTCAAGGGATCGTGAATGATCCCCAAACTGATCAGGATGTTGTTGATGACGCCATTGGCCTTGAGCAGCCCGATCCAGGCATAGACGCGCAGCAGCAGCGAAGTCCAAAACGGCAGGATCACCAGCAGCAGCAGCACGCTGCGCGTGGCAGGCTTGGCGCGCGCGATCCCATACGCCATCGGATAACCGATCACCAAACACAGCAAGGTGGAAACGAAGGCCACCTTGATCGAGTTCCAGAATGCGCGCAGATACAGCGAATCGGTAAACAGGAAGGCGTAGTTGTTGAAATTGACCTTGATGGCCAAGGAGTTCTTGCCTACCCACTCCAGCAGCGGCTTATAAGGCGGTATGGCCAGATCGATGTCTGAAAAAGAAATCTTCAGGACGATGACGAAGGGCACCACGAAGAACAGCATCAGCCAGAAATACGGCAACGCTACCACCAAGCCGCGGCCGGATACGCCGACGCGCCGCAATCGCAGCCATGTCTTCAGCGAACTAACGGGTCACCACCACCGGACTGGTCGCGTCCCACGACAAATACACCTGTTGTTCCCAGGTGATGGCTTCGGCGTGACGCGAGGTGTTGGGCTGCGTCACACGCACCACTTTGCCGGTGGGCAGTTTCACCAAATAAATCGACAGATCGCCAAGATAGGCGATGTCCTGCACGGCCCCGCGGGCGGAATTGTCCGCGCTCGCCGGCGGCGTGGTCGACATGAAGATTTTTTCCGGCCGCACCGCCGCCCATACGGTGGCGCCGGGCGGCGCGCTGATGCCGTGGCTGACGTAGATTATGCCGCCCAATTCTTCCGACCCGATGCGCACATACTCAGGCTCATCCTCGATCAGCTTGCCTTCGAACATGTTCACCGAGCCCACGAAGTCGGCAACGAACTTCGAACTGGGAAATTCGTAGATTTCAGATGGCGTACCGGCTTGCACGATCTCGCCGTGGTTCATCACACCGATGCGGCTCGCCAGCGTCATCGCCTCTTCCTGATCGTGAGTCACCACCACGAAGGTCACGCCGAGCTTGTCCTGCAAACTGATCAGTTCGAACTGCGTGTGTTCGCGCAATTTCTTATCCAGCGCCCCCAAAGGCTCATCCAGCAGCAGCAGTTTCGGCCGTTTCACCAGCGAACGGGCCAGCGCCACGCGCTGCTTTTGGCCGCCCGACAATTGCTGAGGTTTGCGCTTGGCGAAATCATTGAGCTTGACCAGATCGAGCATGGTGGCCACCCGCGCGGCAATCTCCGCCTTCGGGACGCGATCCTGTTTCAATCCAAAGGCGACGTTCTGCTCCACCGTCATGTGCGGAAACAGCGCGTAGGACTGAAACATCATGTTCACCGGCCGCTCGTACGGCGGCACGCCTGTCATGTCCTCGCCGTCGATGATGATTTTTCCGGAAGTCGGTGTTTCGAAACCGCCCAGCATGCGCAGCAGCGTGGTCTTGCCGCAGCCGGAGGCGCCGAGCAGGCAGAAAATTTCGCGCTGGTAGATTTTCAGCGAAACATCATCGACGGCCTTGAAGTCGCCGAAGTTCTTCGTGACCCGTTCGACCTGTACATAGGGACGGGCATTTGGATCATTCCAGGGCTGGGCTTTGACGGCGGCTCCCGAAGCTGTCGCCATCGCCTATTGCCCCGTCTTGAATTTTTGCCAGATGCGGGTGATGGCCCGGGTCTGTTCGGCGCTGTCCGCACTTTGCAGAGTCAAATGTTCGCGTTGCGCCGGGGTCGGGTAGATCGCCGCGTCATCCTTGACCGCCGGCAGCACCAAAATTTGCGCCGCCGCATTGGCGTCCGCATAGCGCTTGAAATTGGAGACGTCGGCAATGACTTGAGGCGCCATCATGTAATTCAAGAAGGCGTAGGCGCTCTCCAGGTTTGGAGCTTCTCTGGGGATGGCCAACATGTCGAACCAGACAATGGAGCCTTCCTTCGGCAGTGCGTACTTGATTTCGATGCCCTTATTGGCTTCCTTGGCGCGATCGCGCGATTGCATGACATCGCCGTTGTAGGCCACGGCCACGCAGATGTCGCCGTTCGCCAGCGCTTCAATGTAGCCGGAGGAGTTGATGCTGCTGATGTAGGGACGAATTTTGGTCAGCACCGCTTCGGCCTGCACCAGGTCATCGGCGTTTTGCGAATTCGGATCCTTTCCCAGATAGCTGTACACGGCGCGCAGCATTTCCGCCGGCGAGTCGAGCACGCTGATGCCGCATTTGGCGAGCTTCGAAGCCACCGCCGGATCCAGCACCATGCGCCAGCTGTCCAGCGGCGCGTCGGGCATCAGCGCCTTGACCATTTTTTCGTTGTAGCCGATTCCGTTGGTGCCCCACAAATAGATCACGCCATGGCCGTTATCCGGGTCGTTCTGTGTGACCTTCTGCATCAGCTGCGGATCCATGTTCTTGAGGTTCGGCAGCTTGGTTTTATCCAAGGTGGTGAAGGCGCCCGCCTTGATCAGCCGCTCGAAATACGACGCCGTGGGCACCACGATGTCATAGCCGCTGCTGCCCGCCAGCAGCTTGGTCTCCAAGGTTTCGTTGGTGTCGTAGTAGGCGACGTGAATCTTGATGCCGGTCTGCTTCTCGAAATCCGACAGCGTGTTCGGCGCCAGATAGTCCGACCAGATGTATAGATTGAGAACCTTGGAAGACCCGGCGTCGGCCCCGCCGCCGCCCGCGGACTTGCCGCCGCAGGCGCTCAAGGCCAAAGCCATCCCAAGCCCAAGCGCCAGAATCGCCGTCCGGCCAACACTCAACATCAAACGCTTCCCCTTTTTCGTGAGGCTCTAGTTATAGCGTAGGCGTCACGCGGCCGCTAGACGTTCAGCAGCAGGTGTTCTCGTTCCCACGAGCTGATGACCTGCGCGAAAGTCTCGTACTCCGCCTCCTTGACGGCGGTGTACGCCAGCACGAAGCGATCGCCGAACAAGTCCACCAGGGGCTTGGATTCGCGCAGCAGGCGCAGCGCTTCAGCCAGGGTGCGCGGCAGGGCAATGGCCAAATCATAGGCGCTGCCGGAGATGGGTTCCGAGGGCTTGAGCGCCTCGATCATCCCCAGGTAGCCGCAGGCCAACGAGGCTGCGATCGCCAGATAGGGATTGGCGTCCGCGCCGCCGACCCGATTTTCCACGCGCCGCGCCTCCGGTCCGGACATCGGCACCCGCAGGCCGGCGGTGCGATTGTCGTAACCCCAATGCACATTGATCGGCGCCGAGGAGTAGCGGCTGATGCGCCGATAGCTGTTGACGTTGGGGCAGAACAGGGACATCGCGCCCGGCAGATATTTTTGCAGGCCGGCGATGTGGCCGAAGAACAGCGTCGAGGGCGAACCATCGGCATTGCTGAACACGTTTTTGCGGGTTTTCGAATCGACGATGCTTTGGTGCAGATGCATGGCGCTGCCCGGCTCCTTGGCCATCGGCTTCGCCATGAAGGTGGCGTACATTTTATGGCGCAAGGCAGCCTCACGCGCCGTACGCTTGAACAGGAAGGCCTGATCCGCCAGGCTCATCGGGTAGCCGTGCAGCAGATTGATCTCCATCTGCGCTGCGCCGGATTCGTGAATCAGCGTGTCGATTTCGATGTCCTGCGCTTCGCAGAACGAATACATGTCATCGAACAACGGATCGAATTCGTTCACCGCTGCGATGCTGTAGGCCTGACGGCCAATTTCAGGGCGTCCGGATCGGCCTACCGGCGGCTTCAAGGGATAGTCGGAATCGATGTTGGGTTCGCCCAGGAAGAACTCGAGTTCCGGCGCCACCACCGGCTCCCAGCCTTGTTCCGCGTACAATTCACACACCCGCTGCAACACATAACGCGGCGACATGGTGACCGGGCGGCCATCGCCATAAAAACAATCATGAATGACCTGCGCGGTCGGCTCAGCGGCCCAAGGAACCACGCGCACCGTTTTTGGATCCGCCTTCAGCACGATGTCGATGTCGGAGGGGTTCATCGCGCTCGAGTCTTCCGGGTAGTCCCCGGTCACAGTCTGCAGGAAAATGGCTTCCGGCAGCCGCATGCCCTCTTCTTCCGCAAACTTCTCGGCCGGCATCAACTTGCCGCGCGCGACGCCTGCCATGTCCGGAATGATGGCCTCAACCTCGGAAATGCCGTGCTCTTTTAAGAATTGTTGAATCGTACTCGCCATAAATCACCTTGACGCAATTGCATGTTGTCGACTGGCCGCCCCGAAGGCGGCGAACAGTGCGCAGGAAAATTCATCCTGCGCGAAGCGCCATTCCGGATGCCACTGCAGGCCTAGGGCGAAGTTTGGTGCGTTCGTTACCCGGAACGCCTCGATCACGCCATCCGGTGCACGCGCCTCGACCGCCAATTGCGGTCCGAGATTTTGCACACCTTGCCAGTGCAGCGAATTCACGTGCAGACGCTCGTGCCCCGCGATTTTTTGCAATTGCCCTCCAGGCTCCAGCAACACCTCGTGGGCGGGGGCGTACTGAGCATCCAGAGGTTGGGACTCGTCGTCGCGATGGTCGAGGTAGCCCGGTACCTCGTGCAGACGTTGATGTAAGGTGCCGCCGTAGGCGACATTCATTTCCTGAAATCCGCGGCAGATCGCCAAAACCGGCAAGCCGGCGGCGACAGCACGCGGAATCAGCGGAAGCGTCGTAGCATCCCGATTTGGGTCATGTAGCGTTCCCGGCTCACTTGCCGGTCCTCCGTAGT
>JAXDQN010000656.1:0-2774 GCA_034667865.1 Gammaproteobacteria bacterium | reverse complement strand
TGGCGTTGACCGTGGACCGCGTCACCAACGGACTGACGCGGCCATTTTTTGGCTGGGTCTCGGATCGCATCGGCCGCGAAAACACGCTGTTTATCGCCTTCGGCCTGGAAGCGGTTGCGATGACCCTGTGGCTGCTGACGCGCGACCATACGATGTTGTTTGTGCTGTTCTCGGGCTTGGTATTCTTCGGCTGGGGCGAAATTTTCTCGCTGTTTCCCTCCACCCTCACGGACACGTTCGGCGAGAAGCACGCCATCACCAATTACGGTTTTCTGTACATGGCGCAAGGCATAGGCTCGATCTTCGGCGGCCCGCTGGCCGCCAAATTGCACGAAGCCACCGGCAGCTGGATCACCGTGTTTGTCGTGGTGATATCCTTGGATGCCATCACCGCCTTGTTGGCGATAACGGTGCTGAAACCCATGCGTAGCAAATATCTCGCCGCCAAGGCCGCAGCCTAGCGAGGCATTCGTGATTCATTCGCTTCGTTCCACGCGCGGCATGGCGGTTGCGCCCCATGCCCTGGCCTCGCAGAGCGCGCTCGCCGTACTGCGCGACGGCGGCAATGCCATCGAAGCCATGGTGGCGGCGGCCGCCACCATCTCCGTCGCCTATCCGCACATGAATGGCATCGGGGGAGATGCTTTCTGGCTGATCGTTCCGCCGCAGGGTGAACCCATTGCCATCGATGCGGCGGGCCCCGCGGCTGCAAACGCCACCGTCGAGGCCTACCGCGCAGCGGGGCATTCGGTCATTCCGACGCGCGGATCGCTGGCCATGAATACGGTGGCCGGCGCGGTGGGCAGTTGGGACGCAGCGCTGCGAATCTCCAAGCAACACGGCGGCGCCCTGCCGCTGGCTCGGCTGCTACGCGATGCTTGCGAGTACGCGCGCGACGGCGTGCCCGTGACGGCGAGCCAAGTCGCGTCGACGGTCAATAAGTTCGACGAGGTGGCGCACCAGCCGGGATTTGCCGGGCGATTTTTGATCAACGGCAAGGCTCCCGAGACTGGCGCGCTGTTCACCCAGCCCACCCTGGCGCGATTTATGGAGCAACTGGCCGCCGAGGGCCTCGATTCGTTTTATCGCGGTGCGCTGGCTGACAAGATCGCGCAGGATTTCAAATCGGTTGGGGCGCTGCTGTCGCTGCAAGATCTCAACGAGTTTCAGCCGCGCGTGTGTCACCCGGTGCAGCTGCAGGTCAACGAAGGCACCTTGTACAACATGGTGCCGCCGACGCAGGGCGTCATTTCGTTGGCCATCTTAGGGATTCTCGAGCGTGCCGGCATTCACGGCGTGCGCGCCGACAGTGCTGACTACATTCATTTGTGCGTCGAGGCGACGAAGCAAGCGTTCACGCTGCGCGACGAATTCGTCACTGATCCGGCGTACATGGCAGTGGACCCGCAAAGCCTGCTCGATGCGTCCAGGCTCGACGCCTTGGCGCAGAACATCAAATTGGCCAAAGCACTGCCCTGGGGCGCAGCCCTCAAAACGGGGGACACGGTTTGGATGGGGGCGGTGGATTCGGCCGGACTGGCGGTTTCCTTCATCCAGAGCATCTACCACGAGTTCGGCAGCGGCGTGGTGCTGCCCTCCACGGGGCTCAACTGGCAAAATCGCGGCGCCTCATTCAGCTTGGATCCCAAGCATCTGCGCGCGCTGCAGCCGCGCAAAAAGCCGTTTCACACGCTAAATCCCGCGGCGGCGATCTTGTCCGATGGCAGGCGCATGGTGTACGGCGCCATGGGCGGCGATGGACAGCCGCAAACACAAGCGGCGATCTATTCGCGCGCCATCTGGTTTGGTCAGCCGCTGCAGCAGGCCATCTCGGCGCCGCGTTGGCTGCTGGGTCGCACTTGGGGCCAGAGCAGCGACTCGCTGAAACTCGAGCGACGAATTCCTGATGCCGTTATTCACGATCTGGAAAAGCGCGGCCACGAGATCGAGATGTTGAGCGACTACGACGAAGCCGTCGGGCACGCCGGCGCGATCATCAGAAATCCGAACGGCGTGCTGGAAGGTGGATCGGATCCGCGCGCCGATGGGTGTGTGGCAGCCTACTAGGTTATTGCCTCAGTACATCATCGCCGCGCAAACGCAAGCCTGTCCTACAAACAGTTTTGTCCCCCGCCGCTGTCGATCGCTCTGATCGTCAAAACTCACTCGAGCGGAGTTTTGATCGTGATATAAGGAATCCACAGAGCGGTTGCTGCAATAGTGGGGATGAACAAATGCACAGCGTTAAGCTTTTCGCCACGGTCGCCGCGCTCGTTTTTAGCGGCGCGGCGCTCGCGGATGCTTCTTTCGTTTGCGGCCCTGGCCCGTGCAGTGCGTTCGGTACTGGGGTGATCACGGGCATCGATGATCTGGTGGTCGATGGCGACCATTTCGACGTGACCTTCTCGCATACACAAGACAGCACATTCGCATTCTCGTATTTTTCTTCACTGCCGGGACAAACCGTGACCGGCGTGGACGCGGCCAACGCACTCGATGCGTTTTACGACACGCAGCACGGCCCCATCCCGCAGGACGACGGGCCGGGAATAATCGCATCAGTTGACGGCGTCACGAGCGTCGTTTTCAACATAGTGACGGCGGTGGGCCCGACCAGTTCAGATGGAGTTGTCGCGGCCGATATTACCGAACCGTTCCTTGGGGGCGTCAATCACGGCCCCATATCAGACGCACCTGATGCCGGCGACTGCAGCCCTGGAGCGGGCCAGGTAGTGGTATCGCATGCCAACTCCGCAGGTCTTTGCAGCTTTGCG
>JAXDQN010000655.1:0-3792 GCA_034667865.1 Gammaproteobacteria bacterium | reverse complement strand
AACTTCATTAACGGACTCAAGAACTTAAATGTCAAACTGGTGACTGCCTAAGCGGGGGGATCACCATGACTGCGAAACCCAAAACAGCGGCCACCAGCGAAGCATTGATTTCTGACACGCTCGGGCGAGCACCCGATGTCGAGCTCAGTTCCGAAGCGGATGGCTGGCGGTTGTGCCGCTGGCGTCAATTCGTCGGCACCTACAAGTTGCCCGCGTTGCCCGACCCGATTTTCACCGTCCACATCGCGGGCAAGTCGCATGTGAAAACCTGGGAGAACCATGCGTGGAGCGAGATGAGCTCTTCGCCCGGCTGCGCCACCATCGTGCCCTTTGGCATGCCCACCGGATGGTTGGTCGACGGTGAGCTGGACGTCGTGACTTTAAGCATCTCCACATTGCAGCTGAAAACGGCGGCCTTCCCGGATCAGTTCAAGCGCATGCGCTTCGCCTTCGCCGATCCCTTGGGAGTCGCCCTGTCGCGGCAGGTGTTGGCCGAACTGTACGCCCCGCAAGCGCCCGAACGTGACGCCTACGTCACCGCGCTCGTCAACGCGTTGAAAGCGCACATCCTGCGCGGCTCGTCCACCGCAGGCTCGTCGGATATTCCGACCGCAGGGTTTTCTGCCTATCGGCTGCATCAACTCATCAAAGTGGTGCTCGATCATCCGGAAGGCAGCTACACGCTGCAGGAGATGGCGGGCAATGCAGGCGTGTCGCCGGCGCACTTCTGTCGCGTGTTTCGCAAGGCCACCGGGGTCTCGCCGCATCAATATGTGATGAAGGCCAAGCTCGACCGGGCCAAGCAGATGTTGTCACAGTCGCCGATGCAATTATCGACGATGGCCGAGTGCCTGGGCTTTACCAGCCAGAGCCACTTCACCCGCGCCTTCAGAGCCTCCACCGGCAAGACGCCGTCCGAATTTCGTCGCGAGCAAGAGGGCGGTTCTTTGTGATAGGCCCCGGCGGTTTCGAGGACTTGGTTCTTCCAGACCGCACGTTGTATGCGGGCGCGCGCGCCCTGAGGACCCTCGATGTCCTGGCGGACGAGGACCCCTGCACCGGCGAGTCCTTCGCCGACATTGCCGTGGCCTCCGTGTGCGATGTCAATGCCATCGTCCGGGCGGCCAAGGCGGCACTCATCGACCCCGCCTGGCGAGATTGCTCCCCGCTGCAGCGGGAACGCTTGCTGCACCGGTTCGCGGATGCCATCGAAGCCGACCTGCCGCGACTCGCGGCGCTGGAAGCGCTCGATACCGGCAAACCCATCGCCCTGGCGGAGGCCGTGGATATTCCCGCGGCCATCGCTTGGTTGCGGACTTATGCGGGTTGGCCCACGAAGCTCGCCGGTCGTGCCGGAACGTTGGCCGCGACACCCGGTCGCTATCATGTGTACTCGCGACGCGAGCCGGTGGGCGTGGTCGCGGCCATCACGCCGTGGAATTTCCCCCTCGTGCTCGCCATGTGGAAAATCGCGCCGGCACTGGCGGCCGGATGCCCGGTCATCTTGAAACCGGCACCGGAGACGCCGCTGACGGCACTGCGTCTGGCGGAGATTGCGCGGCAGATCGGCTTCCCATCCGGCGTATTCCAGGTGGTGACGGGCGATGCGGCCACCGGTGCGGCGTTGGCGCGGCACCCGGACGTCGCGAAGATCGCCTTTACAGGATCGACCACCACCGGCCAGGCCATTTTGCACATGAGCGTGCCGGACTTGAAGCGGGTGACGTTGGAGCTGGGCGGCAAGTCACCGTCAATCATTCATCAGGATGCCGATATCGACCTGGCAGTCGGGCAGGCCGCCATGAGCTGCTTCTTCAATACGGGTCAGGTTTGTTATGCGGGGACACGGTTGTACGTGCATCGCTCCGTCTACGATCGTGTGCTCGAGGGGGTCGCGAAGATTGGCGCGACTCAGGTGATGGGGGTCAGTTCGAGCCGGGCATCGCAGCTCGGCCCACTGATCAGTGCGCGTCACCACGCCAAGGTGACCGGCCTGGTGCAGCGCGCACAGCAAGCGGGTTTTCAAACCGCCGGTTCGCCGCCTGCGCCGCCTTCCTCAGGCCATTTCTTCGCGCCGCTGGTATTTCGTGACGTCGCTGCGGACGCGGAGATCGCGCGCGAGGAAGTGTTCGGCCCGGTGTTGATCAGCGAGCCATTCGATGAACTCGAGCAGGCGATAGCGCTGGCCAACGACAGCCGCTACGGCCTGGCCGCTCATCTGTGGACTTCCAACCTGAACGCGGCGCACTACGCGGCCTCGCGGCTTCAGGCCGGTACGGTGTTCGTCAACTGCACGTTGCTTGCGGATCCTGCATTTCCCTTCGGCGGCATGAAGCACTCGGGCTTGGGCCGGGAAAATGGACCTGAGGCGCTGGATGCTTATCTGGAACCCAAGACCGTGGTGATGGCCCTTTCATGAGTCTGGACATCACAGTCGCCGTCGCCCGCGCGGCGCACCAGCCCTTCAGCATCGAACGCGCCAGCCTCGAGGAGCCGAGGGCCGATGAAGTGCTGGTGCAAATCCTCGGCGTGGGATTGTGTCACACGGACCTGATCGCGCGGGACCAGTTCATTCCGATCGCTCTGCCGGCGGTGTTGGGACATGAGGGAGCCGGTGTCGTCATCGGGGTGGGGCGCGAGGTTCGCAAAGTCCGTCCCGGCGATCGCGTGGTGCTCAGTTTCTCGAGCTGCGGCATCTGCAAATCCTGCGGCGAGCAGCTGCCTTCGTATTGTCGACAGTTTCCCTTGCTGAACTACGCAGGTGGCCGGCCCGACGGCTCGTCGGGCATACGCATCGACGGCAAGCCGGTGTCCGCTCATTTCTTCGGCCAGTCGTCGTTCGCGAGCCATGTGCTGACGCGGGAACGCAATGTGGTCAAGGTCGAGGCGGCCGCGGCACCCATTGAGCTGCTCGGCCCGCTCGGATGCGGACTGCAAACCGGTGCGGGTGGCGTGATGCGCTCTCTGGCTTGTCCGGCCGGCTCATCCATTGCCATCTTTGGCGGCGGCCCTGTGGGTCTCGCCGCCGTGATGGGCGCCGTCATTCGCGGTTGCGCCACCATCATCCTGGTTGAGCCGGTTGCGGCCAGGCGCGCGATGGCGCTGTCTCTCGGCGCCACGCATGCCATTGATCCCGCCGGCAACGATGTCGGCCAGTTGATTCGCGAACTATTGCCCGACGGCGCCGAATTCGCCTTCGAGACCAGCGGCCGTGAACAGGTGGTCGAAACCGCCTTGGGGTCGCTGTGCAGTCGTGGCTTGCTCGGGCTGGTCGGCGTGCCGCCGCGCCCGGAAAGCGCGGTGTCCATCAACTTGGCTACGCTCATCACGTACGGCCACCGCATCCACGGTATCATCGAGGGCGACAGCGACTTGGATACTTTCATCCCCGAACTCATCGCCCATCACGCCGCGGGCCGATTCCCGTTTGAGCGCCTGATTCGCAAATTCCCGCTCGATGCCATCAATGAGGCGGTGGCCTCGCAAACCTCGGGCGACTGCATCAAAGCGGTCTTGGTCCCTTGAGGGCTCGCGCGTGAGAACCCGCGGCGTGGCGGCGATTGTCACCGGCGGTGCTTCGGGCCTCGGCGGCGCCGTGGTGGACATGCTGTCGGCGGCGGGTGCCAAGGTCAGCCTATTCGATCTCAACCAGGAGCTTGGCGCGCGCAAGGCGGCCGAGTGTGGTGGACAGTTCATCGCCGTCGATGTGACCGACGAGACGGTCGTGCGGGCCGCGATCGAGCAGGCGCAAGCACAGCACGGCAAGGCGCGCATCTTGGTGAATTGCGCCGG
>JAXDQN010000654.1:0-5060 GCA_034667865.1 Gammaproteobacteria bacterium | reverse complement strand
CCCACCCGCATCATTTTATCGGAAGGGGGCGTGCGCTACGGCGGATATGGCGTGACCGCGTCGCTGACGTACTTTCATACCATTTTCAACAATCAATCGTATGGCTACGTGCAGCCGAATGATCTTGCGGTGCAGGGAAATTTCCAAGCCAATTCGACCACCAACGGCGTCGATTTGGACGCGACTTATCGCCCGACCTTCGAACCCTTCCAGGCTTTCTCCCTGAACGTCAAGGCGACTTACCAGAAGCCGAAGCTCGCGGATGTATTCTTGGGCCAGCTGGTCAATGGATTGCCGGTGAACACCGCAGCGGCGACCCAATATGACGGCAATGTGCCGGGACGCACGCCCCAGATCTTGTATTCCATCCAGCCTACCTACGATTTTCCTGCAGGGTGGGGGGCGGTCTATTTGCGCTACGAGTACAACGGAAAAATCTTCACCGATGCCGGCAATGCACTGGCGCTGCCCGGATATGGAGTTTTGTCGGTGGGCGCCAATGTAAATTTCACGCCTAAGCTGAATTTGAACCTCAACGTCTACAACGTCACCAACGAGTTGGGACTGACCGAAGGCAATCCGAATTCCGGCGTGACCCAGACCGTCGTCAACGGCTTCTTCTACGGTCGCGGCATTGTGGGACCCAACGCGCAGGTGGCGCTGACGTATAAATTCTAGGCGACAGGGGCTTGAGAACGCGCGCGCGTTGCACGTAACCTTACGCAATGAACAACGCGCGTGTCGCCAAAGTCGTCATCGTCGGTGGGGGAACCGCCGGTTGGATGACGGCGGCGGCGCTGGCGCAGGCGCTGGATGTGCGTACTTGCTCGATCGTCTTGGTGGAGTCCGATGAGATCGGCATCATCGGGGTGGGCGAAGCCACCATCCCGACCATCCACTGGTTCAATCAATTCATCGGCCTGGACGAAAAGGAGTTCATGCGCAAGACGCAGGCTACTTACAAGCTCGGCATCGAATTTGTCGGTTGGACCAAGAGCCGCGCCTCGTATTTGCACCCCTTCGGCCGTTACGGGTTTCCGTCCGACGGCGTGTCGTTCCAGCATCGTTGGATCCGCGCGCGACTCGAAGGCTCGAGCGTGGACTTCGAGAAATACTCTCTGTCTACGGCCGCGGCGCGCGCGGGTAAGTTCGAATTCCCCGCCACCGACCCGCGCACCTTGCTGTCCACGCTGGGGTATGCCTATCACTTCGATGCCAGTCTATATGCGCGCTATCTTCGGGAGCGCGCGGAGCTGAAAGGCGTCAAGCGCCACGAAGGCAGGATCGAGAAAATCGATCAGCATCCCGCTACCGGTTTCATCACCGCGGTCAGCACCAACCGCGGCACTCGCATTGAGGGCGATCTGTTCATCGATTGTTCGGGATTGCGCGGATTGCTGATCGAGGGTGTATTGAAGACCGGCTACAAGGACTGGTCGCAGTGGCTGCCCTGCGATCGGGCGGTGGCCGTCCCCTCGCAACGAGTGGCGGCGCCGCTGCCGTATACGCGCTCCACTTCGCGCGAGGCGGGATGGCAGTGGCGGATCCCGTTGCAGCATCGCACGGGCAACGGCTATGTCTATTCAAGCAAGCACATCAGCGATGATGCGGCCATCGCCACTTTGTTGAGCCATTTGGACGGTCCGGCGCTGGCCGATCCCCGCATCATCCCCTTCAAGACCGGTCGCCGCCGTCAGGTGTGGAATAAAAACGTGATAGCCATCGGGCTTTCCAGCGGCTTTCTCGAGCCCTTGGAGTCGACCAGCATTCACGCCATTCAAAGCGGCATCGCCAAGCTGCTGTCGCTGTTCCCCACTCGCGACTGCGACCCAGGGACCGCTGCGCAATACAATCGAATCGTGGCCGAGGAGTTCGAATCGATTCGCGATTTCCTGGTGCTGCATTATCACTCGACGCTTGGGTTAGGCGGCGATCTGTGGGACTACTGCGCCAATATGCCGTTGCCTGAAGCACTGGCCTACAAGGAACAGCAATTCGCGCGCACCGGTCGGATCATCATCTCCTCGGATGAACTGTTCAAAGAGTCGAGCTGGTTTGCGGTGTTGATGGGCCAGGGACACGTGCCCGAAGACTACAATCCGCTGATCGATTCCATCAGTTCGGCTGATAATGCCGAGCACTTGCGGCGCCTGAGAGAGGGGATCGAAGCGATCTGCGCAAAAATGCGGCCGCACGAAGCGTTTCTGCCGGAGCAGGCGCCGGCTTAATGCTTAGGCTTGGTCCTGGCTTTTTTCTGCGCTGGGGCGGTCACCGCTGCGAAACGCTGCATGCGACTCACCAGTTCGGGAGGAATCTCGGTCGCCCTGCCGGTCTTCGAGGAAATGAACACCAGCACTTGCTTCACCCGCATGCGCAGCTCTCCGCCCAAGGATGCTTCGATGCGCACCTCGCAGGAACTGCGGCCAACCTTGACGGTCCACAGATTGAAGGTGAGGCGATCGCCATAGCGAGTCGGCTTTTCAAAGTCCACGGTGAAGTGCACCGACGGTGTCAGCAGCTGCTTGTGATGAAACAGGCCGGGGGCACTGGCCTCCAAACCATCTTCGAACCAATCCTCGACGAAGTCGCTGACCATTTCGAAATAACGCGGGTAGAACACCCATCCGGCCGCGTCGCAGTGACCGAACCTGACCAGAATCTCGCGCTGAAATGCCGACATCGCGCGATTGTACGCTACTGCGCGGCGACTACCGCGACCGGCGGCGCGCCGGCGTAGGCCTGCAATCGAGCGATGCGTTCCAGTGCCGGCGGATGGGAATCATAGAAAGCTGAGTACACGGGGTCGGGCGTCAAGGTGGACGCATTGTCGCGAAACAATTTCACCAAGGCCGCCACCAGATCGGTGGGATTGGCGTGAGCGGCGGCGAATGCATCGGCCTCGACTTCGTGGCGACGCGACCACCATGAGGCCAGCGGCGTGGTGAAATAGGTGAACACCGGTGTTACCAAGGCGAACAGGATCAGCGCCGTTTCCGCCGACGGCGCCGGCACGCCCAATGCCGCATATAGCACCGGCTGGCGCGCCGCCCACGCCATGACGCCAAGAGCCGCCAGCGTCAGGGCAATTGTCACGATCAGTCGCTGCCGCACATGGTGTAGCCGGAAGTGGCCCAGCTCGTGCGCCAGTACGGCCTCGATTTCCGCCGCTTCGATGCGCTCCAGCAAGGTATCGAAGAACACGATGCGCTTGTTGCGCCCGATCCCCGTGAAGTAGGCATTTCCGTGCGCCGAGCGCGACGAGCCGTCCATGACGAAGACGCCGCCGCGGGCGGCAAAGCCGCAGCGCTCGAGCAAAGTCTCAACGCGTAGTTTGAGAGCGGCATCGGTCAAGGGAGAAAAGCGATTGAACAGCGGGGCGATGAAGCGCGGCGCCGCCCAAGTAAGTGCCAGAGTCCACACCAACCACAGAGCCCATGCCCATAGCCACCACCACGCGCCGGCGCGCTGCATCAGCGTCAATGCGGCCAGCACCAGCGGACCGCCGAGCGCAACGCCCAACAACAGGCTCTTCAGAAGATCCATCGAAAATGTACGGCCCGTGGTCCGATTGAAACCGAATCTCGCCTCCAGTTTGAACGTCCGCCACAGCGCGAAGGGCAGGCCGAGGATCTGCAGTACCACGATTACAGAGGCGATGATCAGCAATCCCCGCCACGGTTCGTCGATCCCGCTGCTTCGCCATGCAGCGTCAATGGCCGCGATGCCGCCTGCCAGCGTCAATGCCAGCTTGAATGCAGCTTCAAAAACGGTGGCCCAACGGCCGAAGCGAACTCGCGCGACGGTGTAGTCGGCGGCCTTTTGTTGATCCTGCAGCGTAATTTGCGCGCTGAACAGTTCAGGGACGCTATCGCGGTGCGCACGCACGGCCGCAATCTGCCGCGAAGCCAGCCACAGCCGAGTTGCGGTTTCCAGCGCGATGGCAACCACGAAAATCAGCGTCAAAGTCGATGCTTGCATCTGCGTTTCAGTGTTTATTGAACTGGGCGAACAGCGTAGACGAATTGCGGTCGGTGCGAAACACCAAGGGCTTTTCCTCGACCGCCGGCTTACCGGCCGCCGCGGCAACGGCCGCCGCGGCAACGGCATCGCTCACCAGATGATGATGCGGCGACAACTCGCATACGGGATCGGCATTTGCGGCATCGCCAGTCAGCAAAAACGCCTGGCAACGGCAACCGCCGAAGTCTTTGGATTTCTCCGGACAGCTGCGGCACGGCTCCCTCATCCATGCGTCGCCGCGGAAATGGGTGAAGCCGCTGGACTTGAGCCAAATATCGCTGACGCTGGTCTGGCGCACGTTGGGGAAGTCCAAGCCCGGCAACATGCGCGCGGCGTGACAGGGTAGGGCGGTGCCGTCGGGCGTGATGGTCAGAAAGATCGAACCCAAGCCGTTCATGCAGGGTTTGGGGCGATTCTCGAAATAATCGGGCACCACGAAGAAAATTCTCATTTTATTGCCGACGCGCTCGCGGAAGCGCTGCATGGTCCGTTCAGCGCGCTGTACTTGTTCGCGGCTCGGAAGCAGCTGGTCGCGATTGTGAAACGCCCAACCGTAATACTGCGAGTTCGCCAGCTCCACGTATTCGGCGCCGAGCTTCAGCGCCATCTCGAGAATTTCCTCGACGTGATCGATGTTGAGCCGATGCAGCACGACGTTGAGCACCATGGGAAATTCGTATTGCTTGATCAGCGCCGCGACTCGAGATTTCAAATCGAAGGTGCGGGTACTGCTCAAGAAATCGTTCATCTGTTTGGTGCTGTCTTGAAAGGACAGCTGAATGTGGTCCAGCCCGGCGGCCTTCAGTGCGCGAATCCGCGTATCGGTGAGGCCGACGCCGGAAGTGATCAGGTTGGTGTAAAAGCCCAATTGGCGCGCTTCGGCGACGATGACTTCCAAGTCATTGCGGCTCAGCGGTTCACCGCCGGAAAGCCCCAGTTGCACCGCGCCCATGGCGCGCGCCTCGCGCAGCACGCGCAGCCAATCGGCAGTTTCGAGTTCCGGCCCGCTGCCGGCCACGTAGTTGGTCGGGTTGTAGCAA
>JAXDQN010000653.1:0-4678 GCA_034667865.1 Gammaproteobacteria bacterium | reverse complement strand
GAGCTGACCTACGGCACGGATCGCTATGTGAGCGATCTGACGCTGCGTTATTTGCCCAACGTCTCCCATTGGGTCCAACAAGAAGCCCCGGAGACCGTCAATCAGATGCTGCAGGCGTGGCTGTCCGGGAAGGCGGTGCCGCAGGCGCCCGGTGCCGCTTAAATGCTGCAAACCGAACGCCTGAACTTACGCGAATTTCTGCTCACCGATTTCGATGCCGTGCATTCCTATGCGTCGGATCCTCTGGTGACCCGCTTTACCTCCTTCGGTCCCAACACTCCGGAAGACACGCGCGACTTCCTGACACGCACCATTACGGCAAACGATGCAACTCCCCGCCGCAGTTTCGTCTTCGGCATCGTCGATCGCGCTTCCGGGCGGCTGTTCGGCAGCTGCGGCATCGAAGCTTGCGACGATACGGGGCGGCATTTCGCCCTGGGCTATTGCCTGCACCGCGAGTGGTGGGGCCGGGGCTTTGGCAGCGAAGCGGCCACGGCGTTGACGGAATTCGGTTTCGAGCAACTGGAGGCGCACCGTCTGTGGGCGCATGTGTTCGTCGGCAACGTCGCGTCGGCGCGTATTCTCGAAGGCTTGGGCTTCCGCCAGGAAGGCATCGCCTTGCAAGCCGTGTATGCGAGAAATACATGGCACGATGTCATCACCTACGCGCACCTGAGTTCCGAGTAAGGATTGACATGATGGCCAAGTCGAATTTCTATCCGCGAGTTTTTGCCCTGGTGGTTGCCGCGGCGCTCGGCTACGCCTTGGTGCTTATTTTCGTGCCGGTCGCACTGTCCATCACCTGGGCGGCATTCCTGGCCTTTCTGCTGTATCCGCTCAATCTGCGCCTGCGGCGCAGCCTCAGGGGACGCACGCTCGCCGCCGGCGTGCTTACGGTGCTGGCGCCGATCACCATCCTGTTGCCCTTGAGCGCGCTCTCGGTGGAGTTCGTCTCGCAGATTTCCGCCCTGCTGCGGCAAATACAAAAATCGGCGGCGGAACTCGACATCAAAACTTTTTCCGATCTGCAGCAATTTCCGTGGATCGCTCGCGCCAATACCTGGTTGCAGGCACACGCCGGCATCTCGGCCGAACAGGTGCAAACCTGGCTGGTATCGGGCACGCGGGAAGTGCTGCAAAAAGCGGCGAGCGCCGGAGGATGGTTTTTCCTGGGTGCGCTGGGGTCGCTTCTGACCTTCGTCATCATGTTGTGTTTCCTGTTCTTCTTCTTGGAGGATGGCGATGTGATGATGGCGCGCGCGCGCGGCTTGATCCCCCTCGATGAAGACAGGAAAGAACGCCTGTTCAGCCAGTTGAGCGCCGTGACTCGGGCCATCGTGTTCGGCACGACCGTCACCGCACTGCTGCAGGGCTTGCTGCTGGGCATCGGTTTCAGCATCGCGGGACTGCCTTCGCCGGTGGTGTTCGGCGTGTTGGCCGCACTGCTGTCCCTGCTGCCCGTGGGCGGTGCCGCCTTCGTCTGGATACCGGCGGTCCTGTGGCTGTTTCTCGACAAGCACTGGGGCTATGGCATTTTTATGATGGTCTGGGGCGCCCTGCTCGGCGTGCTCGACAATGTGCTGAGGCCGATCTTGATCTCCGGGCGCGCCAGGATTTCAGCGCTCGCGGTATTCGTGGGGGTTCTGGGCGGCATTCCCGCCTTCGGCGCAATCGGCATCATCGCGGGACCGGTGCTGCTGTCGCTGGCGCTGGCACTGATTGAATTCGCCGAAGAAAGCGGCCCGAAAATCTCTAAAAAGCAAGAGGCTGCGCAAGGCTGAACCTACAGTACAATCCGCGCCCTGATGGACGTATCTCACTTACTTGACGGGCTGAATGATGATCAGCGGCAGGCGGTCGCCTCACCGCTGGGCGCAGCGTTGGTGCTGGCCGGCGCGGGCAGCGGCAAGACGCGCGTGCTGGTTCACCGTGTCGCGTGGCTGATCCAAGTCGAAGGCGCCTCGCCCAATAGCATTCTCGCGGTCACCTTCACCAACAAGGCGGCGGCGGAAATGCGCAGCCGCATCGAAACGCTGCTGGGCATCTCCAGCGGCGCCATGTGGCTCGGCACTTTTCACGGCTTGGCGCATCGGTTGTTGCGCATTCATTGGCGCGAGGCCGGGCTGCCGCAAAGTTTTCAGATTCTCGACTCCGAGGATCAAGCCCGCGTCCTGCGCAAGGTGCTCAAGGCATTGGACCTGGACGAGACGCGCTGGGTGCCGCGTGAAATCCTCTGGTTCATCAATGCACAGAAGGACGAGGGACACCGGCCGAAGCACATAAAAGATGACGGCGATCCGACGCGCCGCCAGCTGATCAAGATTTATCAGTCCTACGAAGAGGCCTGCCAGCGCGCCGGGGTGGTGGATTTTGCCGAGCTGCTGTTGCGCGCCTATGAACTGTGGCGCGACAATCCGGCGCTGCTGCAGCACTATCGCACGCGCTTCCGCCACGTCTTGGTGGACGAATTCCAAGACACCAATGCGATTCAGTACAAGTGGTTGATGTTGCTGGCGGGTCCGGAGGGCATGCCCTTCGTCGTCGGCGATGACGATCAGTGTCTCGCAGCCGGGACCCAGGTGACAATGGGCGACGGCGCGAAGCGTGCCATCGAGTCGATCGCCCCCGGCGATTCCGTGCTGTCGAACTACGGAGGCGGCGACCTGCGTCCGGCCCGCGTGACCGAGTGCTTCGCGAAGCGGCGCCAGGGACAGCTCGTCTGCCTGCATCTGCGCTCCGGCGCGGTTCTCAAGAGCACGCCCGAGCACGTGCACTTCGCCGGCTACGTGCTCGGCGAGACACCCCAAACCTACTTCCTGTACCTCATGCACAAGGAGGGCGTGGGCTACCGGCTCGGCACGTCGCAGGTATACACCGCGGGTCAAGCGAGGCCCATGGTGGGCTTCAAGCAGCGCGCCCTGCAGGAACATGCCGACGCGTTGTGGATCGTCCGCACCCATTCCAGCGAAAACGAAGCGCGCATCGACGAAGTGCTGACATCGCTTCGCTTCGGCCTGCCTACCTGTCCGTTCGTGGCTCGCAAGGGCAACGCCCTTAATGGCTTTGTGCACGACCCGGCCCATTTGCGAAGAATATTCAGTTCGCTCGACACGTTGGTCGCAGCCGAACGGTTGCTGGAAGACGTCGGTCTGGACATCGACCGGCCGCATCACCTGCCGCAAAGCCGCAATTCCAACCGTCGCAACATCGTCATTACGCTATGCGGCGACAGACGCGGGGGCGCGCCGATGCACCGAATCTCCGTGGTAGGCGTGTCTGCCAAGGATCGATCGGTCCTTACGAGCATGGGCCTGAGTGTCCGCGCCGCCAAGGCCCATGGTGAGAGCTGGCGTTTCGAGACCGTGCGCGCGGACTTCGGCGAACTCATGTCGATTGCACGCGCCATTCGCGAGCGGCTCGACGACGCCCGCTTCGTCCTTCAGGGGCACATGCTGGAGAAGTCGCTGCCCTTCATTACAGCGGCCAGCATCCGCAACGGCATGGTCATGGTGGTTGACCCCGGCGCTACGCGGGTCCGGTTCGACGTGGTCGAGCGCATCGAGTACGAGACCTGCGATGCCGAGGTCTACGATCTGAATGTCGAGCGCACGCACAATTTCATTGCAGGCGGCGTCGTCACCCACAACTCGATTTATCGGTGGAGAGGCGCACGGGTCGAGAACTTAAATCAGTTTCGCCGCGACTTCCCCAAAGCCGTGCTCTACAAGCTGGAACAGAACTATCGCTCCACCGGCACCATCCTCAAGGCCGCGAATGCGCTGATCGCGAACAATGCCGGACGCCTGGGGAAAACCTTGTGGACCAGCGGCGAGGATGGCGAGCGCATCAAACTGTATGCGGCATTCAACGAACGCGATGAAGCCGATTTTGTAGTCAATCGAATCCGCGAGTGGGTGGCGCGCGGCGGCGCGCGGCGCGAGATTGCCGTGTTGTATCGCTCCAACGCCCAGTCGCGAGTGTTTGAAGAAGCCTTTTTGAATGCCCGCATGCCATACCGGGTCTACGGTGGTCTGCGCTTCTTCGAACGCGCGGAAATCAAGGACGCACTGGCGTATTTGCGCCTGGTGGCGAGTCGCGCCGATGACAGCTCGTTTGAACGCGTGGTCAATCTGCCGGTACGCGGCATAGGCGCCAAGACCATGGACACGGTGCGCGACAGTGCGCGCGCCAACGCCGGTTCTCTGTGGAATGCGGCACTCGCCTCGATTCAGGGCGGCCTACCGCAGCGCGCGGCCCAGGCGCTGCAGGGCTTCATTGAGCTGATCGAGAAACTCGGCCGCGAGATACAGGGCATGGAACTGCACGAACAGGTGGACCACGTGATCCAGATGAGCGGCCTGATCGAGCACTTCAAGAAAGAGAAAGGCGAGCGCGGCGAAGGCCGCATCGAGAACTTGCTGGAGTTGGTGAGCGCCGCGCGCGGCTTCTCGCCGGAAAGCGAAGCCGAGTCGGAACTGAATCCACTCGAGTCCTTCCTGGCCCATGCGGTACTGGAATCCGGCGAGGGTCAGGCGGACCCGTACGACGACTGCGTGCAGATGATGACCCTGCACTCCGCCAAGGGATTGGAGTTTCCGGTGGTGTTTTTGGCCGGCATGGAAGACGGCTTATTTCCGCATCAGCGCTCGGTCGCAGATCTGGCGGGACTCGAGGAAGA
>JAXDQN010000652.1:0-2920 GCA_034667865.1 Gammaproteobacteria bacterium | reverse complement strand
TGATGAAGTGCAGGTCCGAGAGTCGGCTTTGGAGTCATTGTCGGAGAATCTCTGCGATTCGGTGATCGCGCCGCTGTTTTGGTTCGCGATTTTCGGGCTCGCCGGAGTGGCCGTCTATCGATTCGCCAATACTGCCGATGCCATGTGGGGCTATCGTGGCCGCTGGGAATGGGCCGGCAAGTTTGCGGCCCACGCGGATGATGTCTTGAATTGGTTGCCGGCGCGCATCACTGCATTCGGGCTGCTGTGGCTTGGACCTCGCGGCTTGGCGCTGACGCGTGGCTTGCCCGGCGAGGCTAAGCGGACGCCTTCACCCAACTCGGGATGGCCCATGGCGGCGCTCGCCCTGTCTCTGAACGTAAAGCTGTGCAAGCCCGCTGTCTATGTGTTGAACGAAGCCGGCCGAACGGTGGGTGCGCAAGATACCCCGGTCGCGCTCAAGCGCGCACAAATTTGCGCGTGGGTTATCGCAGGTGTTCTGGCGATTGGTGTGCAGTATCTGCTGGGTTGGCCGCATGCGTCGCCTTGACCCCATTCACGGCGGTTCCGATTCGTTGCCCGAGCCGCGCTACGATTTTTCGAGCAATGCCAATTGCCTTGGGCCTTGTCCCTCAGTGCTTGCCGCCGTCCGCGCGGCCGATGTGACCCGCTATCCGGATCCGCAATACACGCACCTGCGCGACTCGTTGGCGGAATTTCACCGCACAACACCCGAGCGCATCGTGGTGGGCGCCGGGGCCAGCGAATTGATTCTGCGGCTGATTCGACTCAGCACCGGAACCATTCAACAATTGGGACCGACGTTCTCTGAGTATGCACGCGGCGCAAAACTGGCCGGTCGACGCTTGGTCTCGACGCGCACGCCGGCGGCGTTCCTGCGGGCACAGCAGCAACGCCCAGGCTTGGGATTTCTATGTTGGCCGAATAATCCCACCGGTGATTGCTGGCCGGCGGATTTCATTGGAAAAGCCTGCAAGGCGGGGCCGGTGGTGATCGACCTCGCCTATGCGTGGCTTTGCGCCTCGCCCGAAGCGGCCGCAATCGAGAGAGCCGCTGAGACAGGATATCGACTGTACTCTCCCAACAAGGCGTTTGGTCTCACCGGCGTTCGCGGGGCTTATGTCATCACTCCACGCGAGGACCTCAACCTTACCAATGCTGCGCCCAGTTGGGTCATTGGCCGTGACGCCGTCGCCTTGTTGGAAGCATCCGTAGAGCGTCGCGCTCGCGCCTGGCTTGCGCGAGTATTTCCAGAGGTGCAGGGATTGCGCCGGCGCCTCGCGCGCTCGCTGCAGCAAATTGGATTGACGGTCCGGGAAAGTCCTTCGACGTTCCTGCTCGCGAAGGTTGAGAACGCCACTCGGATTACGACCGAACTTCGTGCTCGAGAGATCCGGGTGCGTGATGCCAGTTCATTTGGCTTGCGTCAATGGATCCGGCTAAGTGCACAACCACTGGCGGCGCAAAAGGCGCTTTTGACCTCGCTCAAGGGCATGCTGTGATCGCTTCGAACGCGGTTTCGAGGATTGCCATTGCCGGCCCCGCTTCGGGTGTCGGTAAGACCACGGTTGCCGCGGGCCTGATCGCAACCTTGCACCGTCAAGGCCTCATTGTGCAGCCATTCAAGTGCGGACCGGACTACATTGATCCCAGCTACCACGAACGCGCGGCGCGCCGACCGTGTCGGAATCTGGATGCGTGGATGTTGGACGATCGACAATTGACGGACGGATTTTCGCGTGCGTGCCGTGATGTTGATGTGGCTGTCATCGAGGGGGTCATGGGTCTTTTCGACGGCAGCAATTGGCACGATGAACGCGCTTCCACGGCTCAGATTGCCAAATTATTGGGAGTGCCCGTCATACTGGTGGTCGATATTGCCGGCGCAGCGCGCAGCGCGGCAGCCGTGGTGCTGGGCTGTCAACATTTCGATCCGGCCGTGGCGATTCGCGGGGTTATTCTGAATTTCGCAGGCTCTGAAGGCCATGCCAAAGGCTGTGCGGAAGCCATTACGGGTATTACGGGTCTCCCGGTATTAGGCTGGTTGCCCCGCGAGCCCCGCTTGCAGATTCCGGAGCGGCATCTGGGGCTCGTCCCCGGCGGTGAGAATATGGACGCAGGTCAGATCATCAGCGCGATGGCGGATGCGGTCGCTCAGCGTTTCGATCTCGGGCAAATCTTGCAAATCGCGCGATCGGCGGGCGATTTGCCTGGGGTTTCCAAGGTCACGGCCGCAAAACGTCCGCGCCGACCGCGTCGGCCGATACTCGCGGTGGCACGCGATGAAGCGTTTTGTTTTTATTATCCTGAGAATTTGGAGTTGTTGGCCGAGGCGGGCGCGCTGATCGAGTATTTCAGTCCGCTACGAGGAGAAGTGCCGAGTCCGCAAGCCGCCGGCGTGTACTTAGGCGGGGGCTATCCTGAGCTGCATGCGCAGAAGCTCGCTGGCAACGTGGCGTTGTGGGATGCGTTGAAAGCACTTCAACAATGCGATGCACCGATTTACGCCGAGTGTGGCGGATTCATGGCGCTGACGGAAGGGTTGATCGATAGTGACGGGCAGCGGTGGTCGATGGCAGGTCTGATCCCGGGAGTCACGCGCATGACCGAAAAAATCGCGGCGCTAGGGTACCGACTCGCGACGGCCGCACGCGCCAATTTATTGAGTGAGACACAGGAAGTCTTGCGCGGACATGAGTTCCGCTACAGCGCCTGGGAGACTGATACGCCGACCGCTGCCTATCACGCTTGGCAGCTGCGGGGCTCGCGCTCCGACGCACCTGCGGATGCCGCTGGGTTCGCTAGCGGCAACCTGCTGGCGAGCTATGTGCACATTCACTTCGGGCAACGCGCCGACATTGCCGACCGCTTCGTCGAGAAACTCGCGGCGGTGAAGCGCCGGTCACTTTAATCGTAGTGG
>JAXDQN010000651.1:0-3381 GCA_034667865.1 Gammaproteobacteria bacterium | reverse complement strand
ACCGAAGCGGTGGATCGGGTCGTTGCTTGTTGGAATGATCTGCTCATCACTATCGCTTCCAAAGCTGCGTCGCTCAACAAGGCGGGCTGAGTTACCGCCTGTTCTTTGCGGCCCCAATCATCAGGTTTACCGGCGTGAAACGCTGCGTCAACGAAGCACCGATTGTTCGCTGCAGGGCGCAGAAATACAGTAACTGCGAATGACCGTACAAAATCATCTATTGCGCCGAACTATCGCGAGAGAGCAGGCGAAGGAGTTTACCGTGAGTGCCTCCAGAAAATATGTATCGCGTTACAGCTCGTTGTTGTCGATTGTCTTTTCGACAATGCTCGTCAGGCCGGAACCCGCTGCGTCACGCGCGAACGCGAGTGTTACGCGGCTCGATGAACCGCGTCTCAGAAAACGCATCGCTGTGTGCCACGACATCCAATACCGACTCCCAGAGGCAGATGTCGCTGCGGTGGATTTCGAAACCATGTACCGGCCAATGCCTGCGAACCGAATTCAGGTTAGACCCCGCGTATCTCGCACGCCCCATCGCACTCCCCTTCGCACGGAACTATGGCGTCGGCGCGTGCCGGTGAGGCTTCAATGAACGATACCGTACTAGAAACTCCGGCACTCAAGATGTCGGCCCCGCACGAACGGTTTCCCGAGCCGGCCGCCGAGGTTGCCGCGCCCGATGAGGCACATGAGAAACCGGCACGCCCCTGGGTGCGCTGGACGCTGTTTCTTCTACTGCCTTGCGCGCTGATCGTTGGCGGCTATTGGTATGCAACGGGCGGTCGCGTGATGACGACGGAAGACGCCTATGTCGAAGCGGACAAGGTCGGTCTGTCGACCGATGTTTCCGGCATCGTCAAGACCATTGAGGTCGTCGACAATCAAAAAGTTGAAAACGGCGAGGTTTTGTTTCGTCTGGACGACCTTCCGTTCCAGTTGACCCTCCGGCGCGCCGAAGCGCAGGTCGGCATGGTCAAGGATGCACTGAACGCGCTCAAGGCGAATTACCGGGATATGCAAGCGCAGACCAAACAAGCGCGCAACGACATCGATTATTTCGACGTGGAAGCCAAGCGCCAGCAGGACCTTCTCAGCGAGCATGTGGCATCTGAATCGACGTTCGACACGGCGCATCGAAACCTGCAGAACGCACAGCAGAAACTCGCCTCTGTCACGCAGCAGCTCGCGGCGATCGGCGCCGATCTGGACGGCGATCCCGATGGCCCGGTCGAGCGGAACCCCCGCTACCTCGAGGCGGTGGCGCAACGGGATGAGGCGGCACGTCAACTCGCTCACACCGTTGTCAGGGCGCCCTTCACCGGCATGGTGACGAATGTGCCTTCCATTGCACCGGGGAAATACCTCGCCGCTTCATCGACCGCGTTCTACCTCGTTGCCACCGATCATGTCTGGGTCGATGCGAATCCGAAAGAGACTGAATTGACCTATGTACGCTCGGCCCAGCCCGTGATCGTGAAGGTCGATACCTATCCCGACGCGCAGTGGACGGGTACCGTTCAAAGCATTAGTCCGGCTGCGGCGCAGGAATTTTCGCTTCTGCCGGCACAAAACAGCAGCGGCAACTGGGTGAAAATTGTGCAGCGCATCCCGATGCGCGTTCGTGTCGATACGAGCAATCGAAATCAGCCGCCGCTGCGCGCCGGAATGAGCGTGGAAGTCAGCGTCGATACCGGGCACGCGCGGGGCTTGCCCCATTTCCTGAGCGCGTCCTCCGGCCGCACCGGGCCAAAACCGTAATGGCCAGTCCCAGCTCATCGATGGTCGGCAATCGAGCCGCCATCACCTGTTGTGCGATTCTCGCTACGCTCATGCAGGCACTCGATACGACCATCGCCAACGTCGCCCTGCCGTATATCCAGGGAAGCGTGTCGGCGAGCCAGGATGAGATCAACTGGGTGCTCACGTCCTATATCGTCGCGGCCGCGATCATGACGCCTCCGACCGGCTTTCTTTCCGGGCGGTTCGGCGTCAAGCGTGTGTTCGTGTTCTCAATTGCGGGTTTCACGATTGCGTCAATGCTGTGCGGCATGGCGCAATCCTTGGTGCAGATCGTACTGTTCCGGGTCTTGCAAGGACTGTGCGGGGCGGCGCTCGTTCCCCTTTCGCAATCCGTTCTACTCAGCATCTATCCGAAGGAGCGCCAAGGCTCTGCCATGGCGGTATGGGGTATCGCGGTAATGGCCGGACCCGTTCTCGGCCCAGTTCTCGGCGGCTGGCTCACCGCGAATTATAGTTGGCGCTATGTCTTTTACATCAACCTACCCATCGGATTGCTCGCCTTGCTGGGGATGGCAACTTTTCTGCCTGAGACGAAGCGTGATGCCGCCGCGAAGTTGGATTGGTTCGGCTTCGGAGCCTTGAGCATCGCGATCGGCGCGCTACAGGTAGTGCTCGACCGTGGCGAGGAACTCGACTGGTTTGGCTCCGGCGAAATCATCATTGAGACGCTGATCGCCGGCTCAGCGTTCTATCTGTTCCTTGCGCACATTTTTACGGCGGACAAACCCTTTATCAGGCCGGCGCTTTTCCGCGATCGTAACTTTACCGCTGGTGTGCTCTTCGGCGTGATTGTCGGCCTCACGTATTTTGCGTCGCTGGCACTGCAGCCGCCTTACCTTCAAAATCTCATGAATTACCCGATCGTCACGGCCGGCCTCGTGATGGGGCCCCGGGGGATCGGCACAATGGCCGCCATGATGATTGTCGGCAAGCTGGTGGGGCGCATCGATACGCGCGCGCTGCTTGCCACCGGCTTAGGTTTTACGGCCTGGTCGTTTTATGCGATGACGGGCTGGACCCCCGATGTGTCGCAGTCCACCATTATCAGCGTTGGGGTCGTTCAAGGCGTAGGGCTCGGGTTTCTGTTCGTGCCACTGAGTGTAGTGACGCTGTCCACGCTTTCTCCAGAGCAACGCACCGAAGGCACGGCTATCTACACGCTCACGCGCAATATCGGATCCAGCGTTGGAATATCGGTGGTCAGCAGTTTGCTGACGGAAAAAACCCAGGTGAATCATGCCAACATCGCGCAATACGTGACCCCCGCAAACCGGGTGTTCGAGAATCCGATCGTCGCGCAATTCTGGAATCCCGTCGCAGCCGCGGGACGCGCTGCGCTCGATGCGGTCATTACCCGACAGGCGCAGATCATTGCTTACATCGATGATTACAAGCTGCTGATGTTCGCGACGCTTGCCGTGGTCCCGCTGCTCATCGTCTTCAAGAAGGTTGCGAGAGGTGGTGGCGGCGCGGATCACGTGGTCATGGGGGAATGATGTTATCGAATGAATCGACCCGTGGGAGCGCTCGGAGGCTGCGCGGCGCAGTTTCAATCATCGGCGTCCTCGTTGCGTTGGC
>JAXDQN010000650.1:0-2560 GCA_034667865.1 Gammaproteobacteria bacterium | reverse complement strand
TCGAAAATGGTGCGCGGCGCGAATGGATTTACCTCGATTGACGATAATGCCGGCGCCAGCACGCTCGGGCCGCTGGCTTTCGCGGCCGGCGACGGATCCGTGAGGGCCGCGGCATCGCCGGCCCACGTCTTACTGCCGTGTGCCAACGCGCACAGCACCAGCGTCAACATGCAAGGTCCGTTTCGCAGCATGGACCAATGATCCTTCATCACTGCCGATAACGTCGGATAGCATCGCGCAACGTTGCGATAGGCTCACGTGATCTGAATCACAGAATTTCTGTTAACGAAATCTGGCGGCGCTGCGCCTAAACATAATGAAACGCCATGGCAACATTATGTCTGGCCGTGCGCACTGCCGTGGTGCAGTCGCGGGCTTTGAGTTCGCTAGTCGCGATAGGCCGCGCGGCCCTTATCCCAGTCGTGTCCATCGAAGGGCTGGACGGTCATCGACTCGATGCTGCCTTGGTCGATGCAGCGCGCATTGACGCTGATGCCATCGGGATGCGAGCGCGGGATGTAAAAGGATTTCACCCCGCAGGTCGAGCAAAAAAAATGTTTCGCCACGCCGCTGTTGAAGGTATAGGTCGAGAGGGCATCTTCGCCGCGAATCAACTTGAAGCGCTCCTTCGGCACTATCAGATGCAGGTAGCCCGACATGCGGCACAGGCTGCAATTGCAGTCCGCGACGTCGATGCGCGCCGGCGCCATCACCTCGAATCTCACCCGTCCGCAATGACAACCGCCGGTGTGCGTACGCATGGCGGCACGGCGCTAGTGCTTGTGCTCTTGCGCTGCCAGGTCACTCACCAAGGACAATAGGCGGTCGGGACCCTGCGCCGAGGCCACATCGGCGACGTACTTGCCGTTGACCACAAAGGTGGGAACACCGGATACCCGGTAACGCTGCACCAATTGGTCGGCTTGCTGCATCGAGTGATCGACATCGAAGCCGTGATAGGCCTTTTCGAAATCCGCTTCGGACAGGCCCAGCTTCTTGATGAAGCTCAGCTGCACGCGCTCAGCGGCGGCTGCATTGTTGGGATCGGGTCCAATCAAAGGATCGCCATTGACGTGAATTTCCTTGAACACCTCGGCGTGCACTTGCTCGAACTTCATCTGACCCAGTTGCTTGAGCTTCGCCATGGCTTGCAGCGTGTAGTACAGCCGCGCCAAGGAGCGATGACCTTCGTTCCACAGCACGTGCACGCGTGAAAACGTGATGTAAGACGGATTGGCTTTTTCCCAGACCTCAACCGCCGGTTCCAGCGCGTTGCAGTGCGGACAGGCGTACCAGAAAAATTCCAGCACCTCGATCTGTCCGGCCGGAACGTCGGTGGGCTGCGCCGGCACCATGCGCTGATAGTTCACGCCTTCCTGCCACAGAGTGGGCCCGCTCAGCGGTGCGGCTGTGGCGCTCGGCGTAGCCGCCGCCACCGTCGAAGCGACCGCTGCCAATAAGGAATTGTGCGCACCCGTATCGCCGCTGGTTTCTTCCACGGTTTCGGAACCATCTTCGTTCAAATGGTTGAGCGTGGTTTTTTCCGCGTTGGCAGTCTTGTCGGCCGCAGCTGCCGCACCCGGTTTGGCGGCGGGCGCGGCGCGCTGCGCCGGCGCATTGGACGCAGCGCGTTCGCCGGCGGATTGCTGTTTGCCGCAAGCGACCAGAGCAATGCTGGCTGCCGCCAGCATCACTAACGCGCGCCAACGCATCAGCGGATTCCCTGGATGTATGACGCCAGATTGCGAATGTCGTCCGCCGACAGTCGTTTGGCGATGGTTTGCATCACACCATTCGGTCCCGTGGCGCGGGCGCCGGACGCGTAATCATTCAGCTGTTTCACCACATAGCCCGATTGTTGGCCGCGCACTGCCGGAAATTTCGCCGGCTCATTGCCGCGCCCAGTCGGCCCGTGACAGGCCATGCAGGCGGGGATTTGACGGCCCGCATCGCCGCCGCGATACAACTTTTCGCCGGCTTGCCAGAAAGACGGATCCGCTTCCAACCCAGTGTTGGTCAAGCTGTTGAAGTAGGCGCCGAGGTCTGCCATGTCGTCAGGCGTCAGCGAGGCCGCCATCGGCATCATCACCGGGTTGGCGCGTTTGCCTTCCTTGAAATTCTTCAGCTGCTCGGCGACATAGTCCGCGCCGAGGCCGGCGAGACTGGGCCATTCAGGATTGATGCTGTTGCCATTGGCGCCATGGCAGGCGGCGCAAGTGGTCGCCTTTGTCGCGCCCGCTTCCGGATTGCCGGCGGGGAGCGCCGAGGTGCTGATGATGACGCCAGAAATTGCCGCGGCGAGAAACCAAAGACTCTTCATAATCGCCTGATACCCCATTTAATGTGACCCGCTGTCGACCCTAAATTGTACACTAGCCCAATAACTTACGTCCCGAGTGGCGGCCATGTCCACCTATCCCCATGTGAAATTCATCACCAGCGCCGCCGAGGCGAACCAGCTCGCGCCTGATGAGGGTCGGGAGATCGCCTTTGCCGGCCGGTCCAATTCAGGCAAATCCACGGCGCTCAATGCCCTCGCTCAGCGCAGCGGACTGGCCCG
>JAXDQN010000649.1:0-3841 GCA_034667865.1 Gammaproteobacteria bacterium | reverse complement strand
GCACCGTGGATGTGAATCCTTTCAATCCCGCAGGTTATGTACTCAATTCCGTCAATACGCAGGTCATCCATTCGGACGATCACGAATGGGGAATCGGCGCCAATCTCACATGGCCCACACACTTCACCGATCGCGGTGATGAGGAATTCAAGGTCGGCGTGAATGCGCGCATTCGCGGAAAGTCGGGCGACACCACCGGTTATTCGGTCGGCTCCGTGCCGAACCTCGCGCTGACTTCCGCCGTTTACGGCGGCAACTTCGGCTACTACCAAAATCACTACAACAATGGCCCACAAATTGACGCGGGTGTCTTACGCGCCGTCTATGCAGCAGCCGCCGCGGCCGGTGATGTGGTCACCGATCCGGTTGCCAATGCGCTTGGCAATGTGCACGACAAAGAGGATGTCTATGCGCTTTACGGCCAATACCAGTTTGGATTTGGTGCTCTGGGTGTCATCACCGGAGTTCGCGTGGAAGCGACCCGCGCAAGTTACGGGGGTGCCAACGCGGATGCCTCCGGGGCTGCGGTGAGCTCCGCCTGCCCGATCTTGGATCCGGTGAACAGTCCGACCACCCATGTGTGTACTGTCGTCGACCGGCGCAACTACACCAATGTGTTCCCAACTGTGCAGGCACGCTATGAAATCAATCGCGACTTGATTGCGCGTGCAGCATTGTCATCCACCATCGCCCGGCCGGGATTCCAACAGGTGACCGCGGCCACCACCAACGACGGTAGCGGCAATATCATCACGGGCAACCCGAACCTCAAGCCCACGACGGCGACCGGACTGGACCTCGCACTCGAGCAATATTTGCCGCACGCGGGCGTCGCCTCCGTCGGGTTTTTCGCCAAGGACATCAAAAACTACATCGTCACCGACACTCAGCAGACGCTGGGCGGACAACAAAATCAAGGCGGGCAGCTCGGCATCGTGAAGCTGGTCAGTTATGCGAACGCTCCGACGGCGCACCTGTTGGGCCTGGAAGCGAACTACGTGCAACGTTTTACCGACATTCTTCCCGGTCCGTTAAGCGGTCTCGGGCTTTCTGCCAATTGGACCTGGGTTGATTCCAGGTACAAAGTTCCGGTGGTCGATCCTGCTACCCAGCTCAGCACGCTCTCGCGCGACTCCATGCTCCCCTCCACATCACGTAACACCGCCAATGCTGAAATTCTCTACGACCTGCATCGGCTGAGCCTCACCCTTGGCGCGTACTACACCAGCAAGAACATCTTCGCCTTGGGCGCGTCTGCCGCCCTCGATGCTTGGACGCAGGAACGACTATCGGTGGACTTCGGCAGTCAGTACACCGTGATCGACCCTTTGTCGGTTTATTTCAACGTAAAGAACTTGACCAATACGGCCCTAAAGTTCACGGAAGGGCCCGGGGATAACCGCGTCATTCAGCGGGAGTTCTACGGGGTGACGCTGCAGTTTGGCGGAGTATACAAATTCTAGCCTTGAGCACTTGCTACCCGAATTACTACGGCAGACATGACGGCTCTCACGCACCCATGCGCTCCTGAGCGAGCACGACCGCGGCTCGGGGACGGCTCACGTACACACCGATGAGTGCAACGATCGCGGCGACAGAAAGCCACGCACCGGGTATGGCCCGATTACCGGTCTCGTGAATGAGAAAGGTCACGATCGCCGGCGTTGATCCGCCGATTGTCGTGGCCAGACTGTACGCGAGTGAAAAACCGGCGGTTCGAACAGCGACCGGCACGATTTCCGTTAAGTGCACGACCATGGCTCCGTTATAGCCGGCATAAATGAATGAGAGCCAGAGCTCGACGGTGAGCAGCTTGGCGAAATTGGGCTGCTCGACCAACCACGACATGGCAGGGTAGGCGGTGAAAACCGCAGTCACCGCAAAGGCTGTGAGTAGGGGCCGACGCCCGACCCGATCGGACAAGAACCCGAGCCAGTGCTTGAGGCAATTCGCTCGGCGTAGATCGAAGGGGAAACTTTCCCGGCTCGATAAGTCGAAGCGCGATGCCGTAGGGTGCGGCCAGGTCAGAATTGCTTTGCCCGTGATCTCGGGACGCTTCAACTCCAGAGGGGGATTTGCGTCACATTTCGGACGCGCCACTGGGCCTGAACATACCGCCGCAGTAATCCGATCGATACACTGGTCTTGGGCGAAATCCCACGGCGCCGCCGGCGCGCTTGGCTGTTAAATTGTTTTCGAGAGGATTCTATAATATGCGTGTCATCGTAGCTTTAGCGGTCTTGGTTGCCGGCCTCGGCACCAGTCACGCAGACGGATTGAATGTCCGCGTCATGTTATCCGGGCAGGTCGTCCCCGGCGTGTATGGGCAAGTCGCTATCGGCAACGACGCGCCGCCGCCGGTCGTTTATGCCCAGCCCGTGATTTTGCAGCCGCAGTACGCGCCGCTGCCGCCGATCTATTTGCACGTACCTCCCGATCACGCCAGGAATTGGCGTCTGCACTGCCATGAATACAATGCGTGCAATAGGCCGGCCTACTTCGTGAGATCGCAGGAATACGATCCCGAATATCGTCGTCACTATCACGACCATGAGCGTGAACGTGAACTAGAGCGGCAACGTTGGGAAGAGCGCGAGCGCAATCATGGACGTGGGCACGACGGCGACGAACATGGACACCGAAATGAGAGTCACGACAAGCATGACCACGACTGATGTGATGCGCGCCTGGAGGCGCAACGCCCTTGGCCTCGTGGCATCGGCTTGCCTGCTGAGCGTGCCATGGGTCGCGGCGGATGCGGCCAATGAGCCGCCGACGGAATAAGCGGTGTCGACCAATGCCGGGGCCTTCGGCCAGGCGGTGAAACGCGACACAAGAGCCGTAGGTGCTGTGTGCCGCGAAGGCGCTCACCGGGTCGCGATCACCTCGAAGGCGGTGGCGCACAAAATAGCCACGGCCGCGAAGCGTGGCGCTGCGCAGACTCGCGCCGCGTTCCGCGGCACGAAAGGCGAGAACGCGGGCGGCTAGGTTTCGACGGCGGGCTGACAATGCTTCTGCTCAGGCTTACTGCTGTCTTATGTCAATTAGTCTCCTCGAATGCCTCAGTAAAAAAAGATGAATGTCCTGTCCTCGTTTGTCCCACCTGCACCGGTTTCCGCGTACTCCGGTATAGGGCGGCCTTTTTGCCGCTTCGGGGAATGCGCATGACAGAAACTCCCGAAGAATGGTCTGCTTCCCTTCTTGCCAAACCAGTGAAGCGGCGCAATGCTTCGAATCGCATTGACGTACCGGGTTTCGCTGTGCATGCCGCCGGAGTCAGTGATGACGTGCACAGGTAATCCATTCGATTTAGACAGCCAGATTTTCGAGGTAAGCTCCGTATCTTCTTTGGTTTCGTACAAGCTCGCCGACACTCCGTCGATTGTCTCGTCACGGATAAGACGGCACGTGCTTTCATTGTCTCTTCGATTCTCAGTCATTTGATCCAGCACCTCTTGCGTGGACATACTGGACGCCCACTTGCCGGCGGCTCTACTCGTATACCTAGCTTTGCCGGTATTGATGATCTCGCTGTCCGCTGGCTTACCGCCGTTTACGGCAGGAAGACTCAATTTCATGTATGAGTGATTCGGCGTCGTCATGCCTTTCGCTATAGCGTCGTATACGAGTTTACACGTCGCATCCTCGCCCGCATGAGCGCAACTGATGCCGACGGTTAGGACGACGAGGCCAACGAGGCCGAGGGTTGTAGTGTTCATGGGTATAGGAACCGAGTGGCCCTATAATTCCCGCCATTCATTTACGCTAATGTTAGGCGTATCGCAAAGACGCCCCGAACCGTCACAGCCCTGCCGGATGGCGGTGCGACCGGAGCGGCCGC
>JAXDQN010000648.1:0-4419 GCA_034667865.1 Gammaproteobacteria bacterium | reverse complement strand
GAAAAGGTGGAGATCGTCATCAACCACGCGCCGAAGGCCTTTGTCATCGAGGGCGGCAAGCTCATGGGCATGATGTTCGAAAAATTGGAATACGACATCGAGAACGGCGACATCAAGGCGACGCGCTCGCTTGGCGATGTGTTCTTTCCCTGCGATGACGTGATTCTCGCGATCGGACAGGAAAATGCCTTCCCTTGGATTGAAAGAAGCACCGGCATCGAGCTCGACAAGTGGAATGTACCCAAGGTGGATGCCAAGACCTTCCAGTCCACGCGGCCCGAGGTGTTTTTTGGCGGCGACGCCGCGTTTGGTCCCAAGAACATCATTTGGTCGGTGGAACACGGCCACCAAGCGGCGATTTCCATCCATAAGTTCTGCAATGACGAGTCCATCGAGGAACGGCTGCCGCGCGGCGTGAAGCTGTCGAGCCGCAAGATGGGCATGCACGAGTGGGCCTATAAGAACGAGTACAACGGCGTGGAGCGGCGCCTCGTGCCGCATGTCAATCTGGTGGAGCGCTTCAAGAAGATCAACATCGAGGTGGAGCTCGGCTTCACTGCCGAAGAAGCCGCACTCGAAGTGCAGCGCTGTCTGAACTGCGATGTGCAGACCGTGTTCTCCGCCAAACTGTGCATCGAATGCGATGCGTGCATCGACATTTGTCCGGTGGATTGCCTCACCATCGCGCCGAACGGCTCCGAATCTGAATTGCGGATCCGCCTGACGGCGCCCGCCACCAATCCGACTCAAGCGCTTTACGTTTCTGCCGGCCTGCCGCAAACGGGCCGGGTCATGATCAAGGACGAAGACGTTTGCGTGCACTGCGGTCTGTGCGCAGAGCGTTGTCCGACCGCCGCCTGGGATATGCAGAAGTCGACCATTCGCATTCCGCAGGCCGCCGACCAGGAGGTTCGTGTATGCCCAGCCTAGCCACCGAGGCCAGCCGCATCAATGATTTCGTGGTGAAGTTCGCCAACGTCAATGGCACGGGCTCGGCGAGCGCGAACTCGCTCATCATGAAAGCCATTTTTCGCATGGGGATACCGGTCACCGGCAAAAACTATTTTCCATCGAATATTCAGGGACTCCCGACCTGGTACGAAATCCGTGTGACCCGCGACGCCTATGCGGCGCGCGCCAGCCACGTCGACATCATGGTGGCCATGAACGCGGAGACCTACTCCAAGGACGTGCGCGAAGTAAAGTCCGGCGGCTACCTGGTTTACGATTCCACCTGGCCCCGCAGCACACTGCTGCAGCGTGGCGATATCACCGTGATCCCGGTACCTCTGGCAAAGTTGGTGAACGAGAATTTCGACGGTGTGCGCAATCGCATCTTGTTGAAGAACATTGCGTACGCCGGAGTGCTCGCCGCGCTGCTCGACGTCGATCTGGACGTGGTCAACGGGCTCATGAGCGAGAGCTACGCGAAGAAGCCCAAGTTGCTGGATTCCAATACGCGCGCGCTGCGATTGGGCTACGACTATGTGAAGGCCAACCTGAGTTCGCCGCTGCCGCTGCGCGTCGAGCATATGGACAAGACCAAAGGCCACATCATGATCGACGGCAACACGGCCGCCGGCTTGGGTTGCGTCTACGCCGGAGCGACGGTGGGCGCCTGGTATCCGATCACGCCGTCAACCTCATTGATGGATGCCTTCAAAGGATTTTGCGAGCGCTATCGCGTCGATCCCGACACCGGCGAGCGTAATTTCGCGGTGCTGCAAGCCGAGGATGAATTGGCGGCGGTCGGCATGGTGCTGGGTGCGTCCTGGAACGGCGCGCGCGCCTTCACGCCCACCAGCGGGCCGGGCATCTCTCTGATGAATGAGTTCGTGGGCCTGGCGTACTACGCTGAAGTGCCTTGCGTGATTTTCGATGTGCAGCGCGTAGGTCCCTCGACGGGCATGCCCACCCGCACGCAGCAATCCGACATCATGATCTGCGCCTACGCCTCGCATGGCGATACCCGCCATGTGCTGCTGTTTCCGGCCAATCCGGAAGAGTGCTTCTACATGGCGGTGCAGGCGTTTGATCTCGCCGAGCGCCTGCAGACTCCGGTGTTCGTGCTGTCGGACCTGGACATCGGCATGAACGACTGGATGTGCCCGGACCTCAAATGGGACGACGCCTACAAGCCCGACCGCGGCAAGGTATTGTCGAAGGAAGAACTCGCGGGGCTGGAAAAGTTCTATCGCTATGTCGACCGCGACGATGATGCGATTCCCTACCGCACGCTGCCCGGCACCAGCCAAAAGGGCGCGTATTTCACCCGCGGCTCGGGGCACAATCAATTCGGCGGATATACCGAAGATTCTGCTGAGTATCAGGTGGTGCTGGATCGGCTAAAACGCAAGTTCAGCACCGCATCGCGCTACGTGCCGAAGCCGGTGCTGATCGGCAAGGGCAGCAACGCGGTCGGCATCGTCAGCATCGGCAGTTGCGACGGTGCGATTCGTGAAGCGCTGGACGTGCTCAAGCTGCAGAAAATCGAAGTGGATTATCTGCGCGTGCGGGCCTTCCCCTTCAACATCGACGTCGAGGCTTTCTTGAAATCCCATGCCACGATTTTCGTGGTGGAGCAGAACCGCGACGCGCAGCTGAAATCGCTGCTGATTCTGGAAACCGCCGTGGAGAAGGCCAAGCTGCTGTCCATATTGAGTTACAGCGGCCTGCCGATGTCCGCGCAGCCCATCGTCGATGAAATCCGCGCCAAGCTTGCCGAAGCGCCGCGGCTCGCCGCCGTACCGACCAAGTAAGAGTTCTCCATGTCATACATCAACAAGCCCAAAGTCGCCCACCCGTCGTTGCCCACCAACTCGCTCGGCATGACGCGCCGGCAATACGAAGGCAGCATGTCCACGTTGTGCGCCGGCTGCGGCCATGACTCGGTGACCGCCGCCATCGTGGAGGCGTGCTGGGGCCTGTCGATGAAACCGGAACAACTGGTGAAGTTATCCGGCATCGGCTGCTCGTCCAAGACCACCGCGTATTTCGTCAGCGGCTCGCATGGCTTCAACTCGGTCCACGGCCGGATGGCTTCGATCGCCAGCGGCGCGAACGCCGCAAACCGCAGCCTTACCTATGTGGGCGTGTCGGGCGATGGCGATTCGCTGTCCATCGGCGTCGGCCAGTTGGTGCACGTGATTCGCCGCAACGTGAACATGCTGTACCTGATCGAGAACAACGGCGTATATGGCCTCACCAAGGGCCAGTTCTCCGCGTCGGCTGACATCGGCACCAAGGCGAAGAAAGGCGAGGTGAACTCCTCGCCGCCCATCGACCCGGTGTTGTTGGCCCTGTCGCTCGGCGCCACATTCGTGGCGCGCAGTTTCTCGGGCGACAAGGAGCAGCTGGTGCCGCTGATTCAGGCCGGCATGCGCCACAACGGCTTTGCCTTGATCGATGTGCTGTCGCCCTGCGTGACCTTCAATGACCATGAGGGTTCGACCAAGAGTTATGGCTTCACCCGCGAGCACTATCATCCGGTGATGGAAGCGGACTTCGTGCCGCCCGCCGAGGAGATATCGGTGGCCTACGAGGAAGGCGAATCCGTTGCGGTGAGCCTGCACGACGGCAGCCGCGTATTGCTGCGCAAGCTCGATCCCGCCTACGATCCGACCGACCGTTCCGCCGCCTATAGCTACATTGAAAACAAGCTCAAGCAGAACGAATATGTCACCGGTCTGATCCACATCGATGAGCGGGACAACACCGAATTCCACAATTTGAACAAGACGGCGAAAGTACCGCTCAACAGCGTGCCGTTCAACAAACTCTCGCCCGGCCGCGCCGCCTTGGACAAATTGATGACTCGCTACCGCTAAGCAGCCCTAATGGCTCCGCAGATGCGTAGCCGCGAGCAGCGCGCGGATCGGCTCGCCGATCAATTCGTTGATCGCGGCGTAGGAGCGCCATAAGGCGTCCGGATACGGCTGCAGCCCCAGGCCGAAGTGCGTCGTATCGTTCATTCCCAGCGGCGCCGGGATCACGTCCAGTCCCGCAGTCCGAAATTCCTCGACCGAGCGGCGCATGTGTGTGCCGTGAGTCACCAAGATGATGCGCTGTATGCCGTCAGCCTTGAGAAGCTGTGCAGAATTGCGCGCATTCTCGAAAGTATCGTAGGCAGCATTGTCGACCCAGCGCGGTTCGATGCCGAAGTTTCGCGACAAGGTTGCGTGCATCGCCAGAGCTTCCACCTTAAAGCCGGTCACCAAAACCGGAAGGTTCGTTGCGTGAGCAACGTAGGCGCCGTAATTCAACCGCTCGAGGAGAATCGGCCCTGCCGCTGGTCCATCGTATTCCGGCGCGTATAAACGCTGGCCCCCGCCGCCTAAAATCACGATGGCTTGTGCGCTGCCGGCAGTGTGCAGGTCCAATGGCGGATAGTGCTCGGCCATGCTCTGCAACGAATTTGCC
>JAXDQN010000647.1:0-2629 GCA_034667865.1 Gammaproteobacteria bacterium | reverse complement strand
CTCCGAAGCCGAAGGTCACAAGTTCGAATCTTGTCAGGCGCGCATTCGGCCGTTGGTTTATATCGGTCGGCCGATCCCATTCAGCTTCTCCAGCTTGTCTCGCGGCAGTTGCAGTGTTGCCGCTTTGACGTTTTCGCGCAGATGCGCGACCGACGAGGTCCCGGGGATCAGCAGAATATTCGGCGCTCGCTGCAGCAGCCAGGCCAGCGCCACCTGCATGGGCGTGGCGTGAACGGCCGCGGCCACTTCCGACAGGACCGAGGACTGCAGCGGAGTAAAGCCACCCAAGGGGAAGAAAGGCACGTAGGCGACGCCCGCTGCCGCCAACTCGTCGATGAAGTCATCGTCGTCGCGCTTGGCGAGATTGTACAAATTTTGTACACAGACGATGTTGGCCAGCGATTGCGCCTGCCTAAATTGCTGCCGCGAAATATTGCTCAAGCCGATGTGACGAATCAGTCCCTGCTCTTGAAGCTTCGCGAGCACCGTCAAGGGCATCTCGATCGAAACTTCAGTCGGCCCATGCGCATCGCCGACGCGCAGGTTCACCACATCCATCGCGTCCAATCCAAGATTGCGCAAGTTGCTGTGAATCGCACTGGTAAGTTCGTCGCCGGACAGAGCCGCGTTCCATGAACCGTCCGAACCGCGCAAATATCCCACCTTGGTGACGATGACCATGCCTGCCGGATAGGGATGCAGGGCTTCACGAATGAGTTGATTGGTGACGTACGGCCCGTAGAAATCGGACGTGTCGATATGGTTGATGCCGAGCTGGGCGGCCTCGCGCAACACCGCACGCGCGGCGTCGGCATCCTTCGGCGGTCCCCAGACATGCGGTCCCGCCAATTGCATCGCGCCGTAGCCCATTCGAGCCACGCTCATCGATGCACCGGGTAGGGTGAAGCCGCCGCCCAGTGCGAGCGGCGATGTGTGCGGGCTCGTGCCACTCATCTATATGGTCCTCATGTGAATTGTAACGAAAACGACATTCTCGAATGATAGACCGTCACACCCACATTAGTGAGTCCTGGAGGTCCGCCCATGAGAGCGCCGGAGTGCACACCAACTTACCGCCGAATCCGCTGCAGCGTTGCGCAGTTGCTGCTCGCGGCACTGTTGCCGCTGCTGGGCATAGCCGAGATCGCGCAAGCCCTTCCGGCTGCAGATCCCAAGACCGGTCTGCCGCTCGGATCGGATCTCGACGAAGATGCCACAGCCAATCCACGCGAGGTATTTCACTCGGAAACCCTGCGTGGCCATCGATCCTACGCCACCAATCTCGGCAACCTGGCCTTCAACTCCCCCAACATTCTGGGTGATGCAGCCCGCAAGGCCCATATCAGCTGCGGCACCTGCCATGTCAATGGCGCATCCAACTCAAAACTATTCATTCCCGGCCTGTCCACGCATCCGGGCAATTTCGACACCACCAGCGGCTTCTTCAATCCCAAGGCCGACGATGGCGTGCTCGATCCCTTGACCATCCCCAGTCTGCGCGGCGCGCGATTTCTGGCGCCGTACGGCCATGACGGCCGCATCGGCTCTCTGCGCGACTTCGTACGCAACGTGATCGTCAACGAATTCGCCGGCGCCGAGCCTTCCAATCAAATCGTCGATGCCATCGTGGTGTACATCGAGGATATCGATTTCCTGCCCAATCCCAATCTCGATCAGGCGCAGCGTCTGAAAGCGGGCGCCAGCGCCTCGCAGTTGCGCGGCGAGGCGCTGTTCTCCAAGCCCTTTCCGCACGATTCCAGCATGAGCTGCGCCGCCTGCCACATGCCATCCGCCGCATTCGCCGACCATCGCCAGCACGATGTGGGCACCGGCGGTTTCTATAAGACGCCTACTCTGGTCAATGCCAACTTCAATGCCCCGTATCTTCACGACGGCCGATTCACCGACTACGGTCAAGTCATTGACCACTTCGATCGTCAATTCGAGTTGGCGCTAACCCCGCAGGATCGCGTCGATCTGTCGGCCTATTTGAGCGCCGTGGGCGATGGCACCCGCCCCGAGTATCACCTCACCGGCAACAATGTGCTCGAGGACATTGACGGTTACGCCAGCGTTCTCGATTTGGCAATCGCCACTCACGATTCGGCCGTGGTAAAGCTCGCGACGATCAGCGTCAGCGACATGCTGGAAGATCTCGCCGATCACTACGTTGACGCCGCGCAGGCGCCACGCCCAAGCGCCGTCGCCGACAACGCCAACAACGGCGCCGGTCAACGCGCATTGGCGCGTGCTACGCTCGGCAAGCTTGTAGAAATTACACGCCAAGTGCAGCGCGCTGCCGACGCCAAGCGCTGGGACCAAGCTGCAGCCGCGTATTTCGACTATCGCAAAATGACAATTGCAACAGTTCCTCAAGCACTGCAAGCGGCGGAAAATTTTTCGCTGTTCAATCCTGCGCTGCGCGCCGCGCAAACTCGCGGTCGCTATGCGGTTAGCGGTGCAAATGACATTTTACGTTCATCAAATTGAGACAGACGCCCGCTAACGTCCCTAGCAGTTTTTTAATCCAAACTCAAAAGGGGATTCTTTATGAGAAACTCTGATCGAAACAAGACGAGATGGGGGCTAGGCTCCGCGTTGCTGAGCGCGACGCTGTCATTCTCCTTCG
>JAXDQN010000646.1:0-3801 GCA_034667865.1 Gammaproteobacteria bacterium | reverse complement strand
GGGGAGATCCTTGCCGCGGAAATCGCGACTTCGCCGAAAAATAGATCGCGGTCGATGAGTGCGGGTTGCGCGGCATAGGCCGACGGCATCGAGACGATTGCGGTCAGGATGGCCAGGATCACTGCTGGGTATTTCAAGTTGTCGCTCCCTCGTTTTGCGCCATAATGCCAGAACTATGCCCATTCCCGACATTTTGCGCGGCCACCTGCGCTTACCTCTCATTGGCGCGCCATTATTCATCGTCTCGACTCCGCGGCTGGTGCTGGCGCAGTGCAAAGCCGGCATCGTCGGCGCTTTTCCGGCGCTGAATGCGCGTCCGGTTTCGCAGCTCGACGAATGGCTGGCGCAAATGAACGAGGAACTGGCCGCGTTTCAACGCGCCAACCCCGGCACCAAGGTGGCCCCTTATGCCGTGAATCAAATCGTACATGCCAGCAACAATCGTCTCGAACAAGACGTGGCGCTATGTGTGAAACACAAGGCCCCCATCATCATCACCAGCCTGCGTCCGCCTGCTGAGGTGGTCGCTGCCGTGCACAGTTACGGCGGCGTCGTGTTTCACGATGTCATCAACCGGCGCCATGCCGAGAAAGCGGCTGCGCAGGGCGTCGACGGCATCATCGCCGTGTGCGCCGGGGCGGGCGGGCATGCCGGCGGCTTGAGTCCGTTCGCGCTGGTCAAGCAGATTCGCGAAGTGTATGCCGGCACCATCATTCTGTCGGGCGCCATGAGCACGGGCGCGGATATTCTTGGCGCGTGTGCGATGGGGGCGGATTTGGCGTATTTCGGTACGCGCTTCATCGCCGCCGAAGAAGCCAATGCGCCGCCGGAATATAAGCAGATGCTGGTCGAGAGCGCTGCCGAGGATATCGTGTACACCAATCTGTTCACCGGCGTCGCCGGCAATTATCTGCGCGGCAGCATCGAGCGGGCAGGCCTCGATCCGGACAACTTGCCGGTGGCGGATAAGACCAAAATGAATTTTGCGTCCGGAGGCAACGCGCCGGCGAAGGCATGGAAGGATATTTGGGGTGCGGGACAAAGCGTCAGCGGCATTCACGAGGTGCAAACCGTGGCATCGCTGGTGTCGAGATTGGAAGCCGAATACCTGACCGCGCGCGCCGCGCTCGCCGGCCCGCATTGCGCCTGAACGCTGATCAGCTGCCTGCCGCGCTGAGTCGTGGTCTGGCGCCCATCTACCTGGTGTCGGGCGATGAGCCGCTGCTGGTGGGCGAAGCCGCGGACGCTATCCGCGCGGCGGCCCGCACTGCAGGCTATGCCGATCGCCAGGTATTTTTCATCGACCGCAGTTTTGCCTGGGATGGCCTGCGCAATGCCAGCCAGTCACTCTCGCTGTTTGCCGAGCGCCGCTTTTTTGAGCTGCGAATGCCCAGCGGCAAGCCGGACATCGGCAAGTCGGACAAGGGGGCCGCGCAATTGGTGCAGCTTGCAGAGTCGCCGCCCCCCGACGTCGTGTGCTTGATCGTCACCGACAAGCTCGACAAGAAGAGCGGCGATGCCCCCTGGGTTCGCGCCGTGGAGAAGCACGGCGTGTGGCTGCCGATTTGGCCGGTGGAGACGGCCGCATTGCCGGGTTGGCTGCGGGCGCGGGCCAAAGCGCTGGGCGTCGACATCGAGCCCGCTGCTGCGCAGCTGATCGTCGAGCGCGTCGAAGGCAATTTGCTGGCCGCCAAACAAGAATTGGAAAAACTCAGCCTGCTCAGCGATGGCGCGCCGATCAGCAGCGAATTGGTGCTGCGCTCGGTGGGCGACAGCGCCCGCTACGATGTGTTTCAGTTGGCTGAAGCGGCGGCGGCGGGCGACGCGCCGCGCGCCATGCACGTCTTATTGGGGCTGAAAAGCGAGGGCGTGGAGCCGACGCTCATTTTGTGGGCGCTGCTGCGTGAATTGCGGGGCTTGTGGCAAGCGCGCGAACGCGATCGGCTGCGCTCCAATGCGCGCGGCAGCGGCTGGAATCTCGCTGCCCAACCATCGGCGCGGGCACTTTCAAGGCTGCGCAAATTGCCGCTGGCGCCGCTGCTGATTCAGGCCAGTCAGGCCGACCGTATATTGAAGGGACTGGCCGCCGGCGATGCCTGGAGCGCCATCACCGGACTGACCGGCGCGATCTCGGGTGCTTTGCAAGCCGGCGCCGAATCAGGCTAAGGTGGCCCCATGAATCCGATGGGCATTTTTGGCGGCACCTTCGATCCGATTCACTATGCGCATTTGCGCACGGCGTTCGAATTGCAGCAGGCGCTGCGGCTGAAGGAGATCCGGTTTTTGCCGGCCGGCAATCCGCCGCATCGCGACCAACCCATGGCGGATGCGAAGCTGCGGCTGCAAATGGTGCAGCTGGCCACGGCGGGCCAGGCCGGCTTCGTGGTCGATGACCGCGAGGTGCGCAAGGAAGGACCTTCCTATTCGGTGGAGACGCTGTCGGAACTGCGGCACGAGTACCCGGATCGCAGCCTGTGCCTGATCGTCGGCATGGACGCATTCTTGAGCTTGCCGAAATGGCATCAATGGCAGGAGCTGCTGCAGCTGGCACACCTGATCGTGGCGCATCGGCCCGGCTGGCGGGCGCCGGGCATGGGGCCGTTGGGCGAATTGCTGGTCGATCGCGGCACCGGCCGGATCAATGACTTGCACGAAACGCGTTCCGGCTGCATATACATTCATGCGGTCACGCAGCTGGAGATTTCCTCGACCGAGGTGCGGCAATTGATCGGCATGGGCCGCGATCCGCGATTCCTGATGCCGGACGCGGTGCGTAAACTTATACTGGACACCAACTGCTACTCCAAGAACCGGAACACTTAGTGCCAATCAAACGTAAGTCCCCCAGCAACACCGCCTCCGCCGCCAAGAAAAAGGCCGTCAAACCCAAAATTGCGCGCAAATCCTCGGTTAAGACCGGCACCGCCCGTACCCTCAAGCCCTCCCTCAAAACTGTCGTCATCGACGCCCTGGCCGACATGAAGGCCTTGGAAGTGAAGGTGTTGGACGTACGCGGACTGACCGATATCGCCGACTTCATGGTGATCGCCAGCGGCACGTCGGATCGGCATGTCAGGTCGGTGGCGCAACGGGTGGTGGAAAAGACCAAGGAAGCCGGATTTCGGCCCCATGGCGTCGAGGGGCAGCAGGACGGCGACTGGGTGCTGATCGACCTGAACGACCTGATCGTGCACGTGATGCTGCCGCGCGTACGCGAGTTCTACGGACTCGAGAAGCTGTGGGACATGACGGTCAGCAAGCGCGCAGCCGCGCGCGGTTGATTCGATGAAATGCCGGTTGATTGCCGCCGGTACCCGTCTGCCCGAATGGGTGAATAGCGGATTCCTCGAATATCAGAAGCGCCTGCGTACCCCGCTGGTGCTGGAACTACATGAAATTTCGGTCGCGACGCGCCGCGCCGGCGAGAACCCGCAGCGCGCCATCGCGCGGGAGGGCTCCGACATGTTGGGAGCCATCGGCAAGGATGATTATGTCGTGGCGCTGGAGATTGCCGGAAAGGCCATGAGCACTGAGGAGCTCAGCACCTGGCTGGCCGAACGCTTGCGGGACGGGCGATCCTTGGCGCTTTTGATTGGCGGACCGGACGGCTTGGCGACGCAATGCCGCGAGCGCGCGGATCACAGCTGGTCGTTGTCGCCGCTGACGCTGCCGCATGCGCTGGTGCGGGTGGTGGTGGCCGAGCAGATTTACCGCGCCATGAGCCTGATGGCGGGCCACCCGTATCACCGCGCTTAAGGCGGCGGCCTTCGGTATCCTGCGGGGAATGTCCGGAAATTTCGT
>JAXDQN010000645.1:0-3982 GCA_034667865.1 Gammaproteobacteria bacterium | reverse complement strand
CGCGGGTCGACTCGCGTGCGCACTTGACCGCGGGCCAGTGATCGACCAAACCGCGCAGTACCGCCGGGCGGTTCAGCGGCTCAATCTCGGCATGAAACCGCTGCGCATCGACGCCGCGCCATTCGGGCGCCGGCCTCATGGTTGACCAAATCGAAGAGCCCGGAGATTCAGCGCTCAATTCGCGAGCCCGCTATCAGAATTTGCACCAGACGTTTCGCGCTTTGCGACCAGTCAGGCCCGGACGCCACATTGGAGACGCCCACCAACGCCCGCAGTAGATCGAGCGGATCGAGATCCGCGCGAATATCGCCACTCTCGATGGCGCGTGACACCAGGGCGTGAATCGCGGTTTTGATCAATGTGCCCGACGCATCGAATAGTTTCGAGGGCTTGCCCACCAGCGTGTTCAGCGCCGGCGCAATAATTTGCTTCGTCGCGATATAGTCGACGAACAGCAACATCCAGCCGCGCAGCGCTTCGATCGGCGGCATGGTGTCGGCCAACTGCTTCTCCGCCGCCGCCAGTTTTTCGACTTCGGTTCGATACACCGCTTCGAGCAGCGAATCGCGGGTCGGGAAATGGCGATATAGCGTCCCCGCCCCCACCCCGGCTTGCCGCGCGACATCATCCAAACTCAAGTTCACCCCATGTTGCGTGAAGGCTTGCTTGGCAATGTTCAGAATGCGTTCGCGATTGCGCTGCGCGTCGGCACGCGGTTTTCGCACAGCAGTTTTTGAACCTTTTGAGACCATGACTTGAAAACTTGCAAACGGAGGATATCTCCGTTTAATATGCCTTACCGGAGACACCCTACGTTTTATCCGTAGCCGGGTGCTAAGTCAAATGCGCACCCAATAGGAGACAACCCGTGACGACTGCATTCGGCGCGACTTCAACGACTGAGGATGTATTGCAAGGTATCGACTTGCATGGAAAAAGAGTGCTGGTGACCGGCGTGTCAGCCGGTCTCGGGGTAGAAACCGCGCGCTCGCTCGCGGCGCACGGGGCCCTGGTCGTGGGCGCCGCCCGGGACTTGGCAAAAGCGCAAACCGCAACCGCACCGGTGCGCAAGGACGCGGCCGATGGCGCCAGCTTTGAGCTGATTGAACTCGATCTGGCTAACTTAAAAAGCGTGCGACAGTGCGCGGACGCATTGCTGCAGCGTGGCCAAGGTTTCGACGTGGTCATCGCCAACGCCGGCGTCATGGCGACTCCGTTTGGGCATACAGCAGACGGCTTCGAAACACAGTTCGGCACCAATCACCTGGGCCACTTCGTGTTCGTCAATCGCATCGCGCCGCTCATGAAGACCGGCTCACGGTTCGTGGCTCTGGCTTCTTCGGGACATCGCTTCTCCAACGTGGATTTGGATGATCCGAATTTCACTAAAACGCCCTACGATCCGTTCGTCGCTTATGGCCGTTCAAAAACCGCCAACATTCTGTTTGCCGTGGGCTTCGATCAGCGCCACCGCAAGAACGGGATACGTGCGGCGGCCGTGCATCCGGGCGGCATCCACACGGAACTTGGCCGACACATGGGCGAAGACAACGTTGCAGCGATGCTTGCCGGAATCAATCAGCAGTTGGCCAAGGAAGGCAAACCGCCCTTCCAATGGAAGAGCATTCCTCAGGGAGCGGCGACCTCCGTATGGACCGGCGTCGTTGCTTCCGCCGACGCCATCGGCAGCCGCTACTGCGAGAACTGCCATGTCGGCAACATCGTCGCGGACGACGTGGTCATCAGCCCCATCAGCGAGGGCGTGCGCGCTTACGCGCTTGACCCGGCCAATGCCGAGAAGCTGTGGCGTAGGAGCGAAGAGCTGGTGGGAGAAACCTTCAAGGCGCCCTGAGACAACCGCGCTAGTGGGCTCCAATCGGCGGTGCTTTTGGGGCCGTCACTTTTTTCATCAAGGGCACCATCACCGTGGCGACGATGAAACAGGCCATGATGACCACATAGATGTCGGCAAAGCTCTCGGTCTGTGCCTGATGAAAGGTCTGCGCCCAGAGCTCTTTCAAAGGTCCGGCATGTGCAGCGAGGCCACCCCCGGCTCGCTGCAACAGCTCGTTCATTGCCTGGTTGCCGCTGTCTAAGTGTTCGGCCAATCGCAAGAAGTGCAGATTGGTGCGGTCATTCAGTATCGTGGCGCAGGCCGCAATGCCGATGGCTCCGCCCAGATTTCGCATCAGGTTGAAAAGGCCCGAGGCGTACTGCAATCGCGCCGGCGCCAGCGCCCCTAAAGTCAAATTCACCGCGGGCCCCACGGCGAAACTCTGGGCCATGCCGCGCAACAATTGCGGAATCAGTAGTTGTCGCGCGCCCCAATCGCTGGTGATGGGCATGAAGTTCCACATGGAAAACGCGAACAGAAACATACCGAACATCATCAGCCAGCGCAGATCGAAGCGCTTGGCAAGAAACACGTAGAGCGGAATGGAAAGCATCTGGCCGAGGCCGGTGGAAAACACTGCGAGCCCGATCTGCGAGGCACTGTAGCCACGCACGCTGCCCAGGAACAGCGGCGTTAGATAAATCGTGGCAAACAGGCCGATTCCCGTAACGAAAGAAAAGAAGCACCCCAGGGCAAAATTGCGCAGCTTCAATGCTCGCAAATCGACGATGGGTTGGGCATAGGTCAGCGTGCGCCACACGAACGCAACTCCTGCGATGCCCGATACCCAAGCGGTGGTGAGAATGGTCGTATCGCCAAACCAATCCCAGCGCGGCCCCTCCTCCAGTGTGTATTCAAGACAGCCGAGAAACACGGCGAGCAATACCATGCCCAGGTAGTCGGCGCCTCGGATCAAAGCAACGTTCGGCTTGTCCAAACCTCGCACCAGCAACGGCACGGCGATGGCGACAAACGTGCCGGGCAGCACGTTGATCAGGAACAGCCATTGCCACGAAAAATTGTCGGTAATCCAGCCGCCGATGGTCGGCCCCAATGTCGGCGCCAGCGAGGCGATCGAACCCACGGTGGCAGTGGCGATGACGCGTCTTGGACCTTGGCCAAAAAAGGCCACCGCGCTGGTAAACACCAGCGGGATCATGGAACCACCGAGGAAACCCTGGATCGCGCGAAACGCGATCATGCTCTGGATGTTCCACGCGATGCCGCAGAGCAGACTGGCGGCGGTAAATCCCACCGCGGATGCACAAAACAGCCAACGCGTCGACATGACCCGTGCCAGCCATCCAGACAATGGGATGACGATAATCTCCGCAATCAAATAGCTGGTCTGGACCCAGACGGTCTCGTCGGTCCCCGCAGAGAGGCCCCCGCCGATATCGCGCAACGACGCGGACACGATCTGTATATCCAGCAGCGCGATGAACATGCCGACGCACATGCTGGCGAAGGCAAAGGCCTTCTGCCGATCCGTCATCGCAGAACTTTCGCTACCGTCGGCGCAGCTTGCGGCGCGCGCGTATCGAAGCTTGCGGTCACGGACAGGCCCGGCCGCAATCTCCCTAAGCGCGCACCATCGCCATCCAAGCGGATGCGTACCGGCACACGTTGTACGATCTTGGTGAAATTGCCGGTCGCGTTTTCCGGCGGCAACACGCTGAACTGTGCGCCGGTGGCGGGCGCCAAGCTGACCACGTGCCCGTGAAATACCTCGCCCGGCAGCACGTCGGCCGTTATCGTTGCTTCGAGGCCGGCGCGAGCCTGAGAAATCTGGCTTTCTTTGAAGTTGGCATCGATCCACAGACCGTCCGCAGGGATTATCGAGATCAGCTGTGTACCTACAGCCGCGAAGCTGCCATTGCGAGCACTGCGGTTGCCGACCACTCCCGCGATGGGTGCGCGCAATTCGGTATAGCCGACATTGAGGGTGGCCAAATCCGCAGCCGCCAGCGCCTCGGCAATCGCAGCTTCGGTCTGCCGCTTTTGGGTATCGATGACATCCAGCTGGCGCTGGGCGCCTTCGAGGGCAGCTCGGACTCCCTGGCTTTGCGCCACTGCCTGCTTGTAGTC
>JAXDQN010000644.1:0-4400 GCA_034667865.1 Gammaproteobacteria bacterium | reverse complement strand
ATGCCGATGCTTAGATTGCGAAAATCGTAGTCGGGGCGACGCACCGAGGCGGGGATGCGTGCCAGAGAGGCGAGACTGAGCGGCAAATTCACAGGCGATACACGGCTTTAGGCAACCGGTAGGCCAGGTCGACGGCGACATCCGCGGCTTCGTCTTCCTCCAGCCGATGGGACGCCACTAATTCGGCCAGATAACCGCAGTCCACGCGTCGGGCGAGATCGTGGCGGGCGGGTATCGAGAAGAAGGCGCGTGTGTCGTCGTTAAATCCCGCGGTGTTATAGAATCCCGCGGTTTCGGTGGTGGCGCGTCGGTAACGCAGCATGGCCTCCGGCGCATCATGAAACCACCACGCTGGACCTACGCGCAAACACGGATAGTGGCCGGCTAGCGGAGCCAGCTCGCGAGAGTAGGTGCTTTCATCGAGCGTAAAGACAACCAGCGTGAAATCGGACCGCATGCCGAAACGATCGAGCAACGGCTTGAGTGCGGCGGTAAAGTCGCTGCGGGTCGGAACGTCGCCGCCTCTATCGCGACCAAAGAGTTCGAATAGCGTCGCGTTGTGATTGCGCCATGCGCCCGCGTGCAACTGCATGACCATGCCGTCCTCGCATGACATGCGGGCCATTTCGGTCAGCATTTGCGCGCGGAACAATTCGGCGTTCCCCGCGCCCAACGATCCGTTGCGCACGCGTAAATATAATTCGCGCGCCGCGGGCAGAGCAAGATCGGCAGTTAGCGCGGTCGGGTGTCCGTGATCAGTAGCGGTTGCGCCATGCGCGCGGAAAAACGCCCGCCGCTTCTCGAGCGCCGCCAAATAGCCCTCCCAGTGGCCGGTATCCTCGCCGGTGATTTCACCCAAAAGCTTTAGATTGGCAGGGAAGTCGGGGCGCTCCGGGTCGATGACATCGTCGGGGCGGAAGGTGGTGATCACCCGGCCATGCCAACCGGAAGCTTGGATCGCGCGATGCTGCTCCAGGGAGTCCAATGCGCCCTCGGTGGTCGCGAGTACCTCGATGCTGAAGCGTTCGTACAGTGCGCGCGGCCGGAACTCTGCTGCGGGCAATGCCGCGCTGATCGCGTCGAAATACCTGTCGGCGCTATCGCTATCCAGCCGTTCGCGTAAGTCGAAAACGCTCGCAAACACGTGGTCTAACCAGAGGCGAGAGGGCGTGCCGCGGAATAAACGGTAATTCTGCGCGAACCGGCGCCAGATCGCGCGTCGGTCGCGTTCGACCGCTGCGCCGTCGGAGCGTTGAATACCGAGCTGCTCCAGCTGCACGCCGGCACTCATCAACATTCGCAGCAAGTAGTGGTCTGGCCATAGCAATAGGCTCACCGCATCCTCAAAGGGCGCGTTGGCTGCGAACCAGGCGGGATCGGTGTGGCCGTGCGGACTCACGATCGGCAACCGCTCCACGGTCGAAAACAGCCTGCCGGCAATGGCGCGAACGTGAGGCTCGGCGGGAAAGAACCGCTCCGGATCAAGATGTAAGGGTCGGCTCATGCTTGGTCCGTAAAGTGGTAAGGCAACATTGCCATCCGCGTGGGAAGCGGTCAAGATCCCAATCAATGGCTGCCACGCCTGACACCCGCAAGCTTTATCAGCAAGTCGCCAGCGCGATCATGGCCTCTATCGTCGGAGGCAGCTACAAACCTGGCGAGCGCCTGCCATCCGAGCGGGATCTCGCCGTAGCGTACAAGGTCAGTCGGCCGACAATCCGCGAGGCGATGATTGCGCTGGAGATCCGTGGCCTCGCGGAGTCTCGGCATGGCTCGGGAATCTATGTGACGGATCAGCCGCCGACGCAGGCGGTTGCCGCGGATTTGGATATTGGTGCATTCGAATTGACCGAGGCGCGACGGCTGTTCGAGGGCGAAGCGGCGGCGCTGGCCGCTACCACGATTACCGATGCTGAGTTGGATGAGATGGAAGCCGTTATCGGCGAAATGGTCGATGAAAATGCGCGCAAACAAAAGGGCGAAGTAGCGGACCGGCGGTTCCACGTCGCGATTGCGCGCGCAACCCGCAACACAGCCATCACCGCAGTTGTCGAACAACTTTGGGATATGCGCCACAAGTCGCCATTGTGTATTTATATGCTGGAGCGCGCGCGGCGAGTCGGCGTGCAGCCGCGGATCGGCGAGCATCGGCGGATTCTCGCCGCGTTGCGCAAGCGTGACCCGAAGGGAGCGCGCAAAGCCATGCGCGATCACTTGGCGCGAGTTATCGAAGGACTGTTGGCGGCGACCGAGAGCGATGCCATCGAAGGTGCACGCACTAAGGCCGTGAAGAAGCGGCACGAGTACACGCGCAGGCTTGCCGTTTGAGTGCCTGACCGTCGATCACTACTTGCTCGCGAAGGCCACTAGTAGACCGAAGAAGCGGTCGTAATCTGCGTGTACGCCGTGCCGAGCGGTGCCGCGTTAGGGAAGGTCCAATTGCTGCGAGCATTGCTCAGATTGGCCGCGTAGCGAGTGAAGTCTGCGTCGACCGGTACACCCGGAATGTTCCTCTTATAGTCCCGTGCAAGGCTGACTTTGTTCTTCGGTGCATTGGGCAGGCTGGCGCCATCGAGATTTTGAAACGCGGGGCTGGCGGCCCTAGCTCTTTATAGTCGTTATAAATTATACTGGTCAGGCCACTTTATCAACTGGGAAAAGTGAAGTGTCCACTTTTATGGAGCCAGGAATCGGCGTTTGGCCGGGAGCTGGTTCATTATCAGGAGTTTACGGTGCGCCAGAGCGTAAACGACGACAAAAGATGCACGGCGGCACAAGAGTGTGCTGGACTGCCGTTTCGATGCCCGCGAGCAAGAGGCCTTACCAATAGCTGAGATTGGACGCAAAATGGCTACAGAAAACACCCTTTCAATAAGCGCCGCGCGCGTCATCGTGACCTGTCCTGGCCGAAATTTCGTTACCTTGAAGCTGCAGACGGCCGCAGGAATCAGTGGGGTGGGCGATGCCACGCTAAACGGCAGGGAGCAGGCGGTGGCCAGCTATCTCACCGAGCACATAATTCCCTGTCTGATCGGACGTGATGCGCATCAAATCGAGGATATTTGGCAATTCTTGTACCGCGGTGCCTATTGGCGGCGCGGGCCCGTGACCATGAGCGCGATTGCCGCAGTGGACACGGCGCTCTGGGATATCAAGGCAAAGGCTGCCGGAATGCCTTTGTATCAACTACTGGGCGGCGCATGCCGCAGCGCGGTGCGAGTCTATGGACACGCGAATGGCGAGACGGTGGATGAAACCATCAGTGAGGCTCGTAGATACCGCGACATGGGGTACACGGCGATTCGACTTCAAGCCGGTGTTCCTGGATTGCGCTCCACGTATGGCGTATCGAGCGACAAGATGTTCTATGAGCCAGCCGATGGCGCCGTGCCGCGTGAGAATATCTGGTCCAGTACGAAATACTTGGCGTCCGTGCCACCGCTGTTCGAAGCGGCGCGCGCCGCGCTCGGCTGGGAAATTGACCTCCTGCACGACAGTCATCACCGGCTGACTCCGGTCGAGGCTGCGCGTCTGGGAAAGGACCTGGAGCCTTATCGGTTGTTCTGGCTGGAAGATGCGGTTGCGGCCGACAATCAGGCCTCGTTTCGCTTGATTCGGCAACATACGACCACGCCGCTCGCGGTGGGCGAGGTGTTCAATAGTATTTGGGACTGCAAACAGCTAATCGAGGAGCAATTGATCGACTATATCCGCACGACGGTAGTGCATGCCGGCGGGATTACGCACCTGCGGCGCGTCGCAGCCCTGGCGGATCTCTATCACGTCAAGACCGGCTGCCATGGCGCCACGGATTTGTCGCCGGTCAGCATGGCCGCGGCTCTGCATTTCGATCTGTCAGTGCCGAACTTCGGGATTCAGGAATACATGCGTCATACCAGCGACACCGATTTGGTGTTTCCGCACTCGTATGGCTTTTCCCAGGGATCTTTGCATCCGGGCGAAGCCCCTGGACTCGGCGTCGATATCGATGAGCAGCTGGCCGCGCGATTTCCCTATCAACGCGCCTACCTGCCCGTGAATCGGCTGGAAGACGGAACCATGACGAACTGGTAGATGACAATCAAGGTGGAGCGATGACAAAGAGTTGGCTGCATCAGCTCGGGTGCGCGATGTTGTTCTGCTTCGCAGTGTCTGCCGCCATGGCGCGCGAGGCGCGCCTCATCGTGCCGCTTGAGGCGGGTTGGCGCTTTCAGCAGTCGGCGGCTTTGCCTAATCACGCCGAATTACCGGGGTTCGACGATGCACGCTGGACGGCGGTTGAGATCCCGCATACGTGGAATCGCATCGGCAACGAAGGCACGGAGCGCTCGCCGCTATCGAACAACATTCAAGGTGTCGGCTGGTATCGGCTGCATTTCAAGACCCCTGAAAATACGTCC
>JAXDQN010000643.1:0-5950 GCA_034667865.1 Gammaproteobacteria bacterium | reverse complement strand
GAAATAACATGCGCGGTGCAGAACGCGACTTGTTCGGTCTCTGCAAAGAAGTTGTCCGGATTGCGATTCAGCACCATGCGGCCAATGGGTTTAACCGGAATCAATTCCTCGGGAATCAATTTGGTGGAATCTAAGATATCGAAGCTGAATTTCTCCGCATCCGCTTCGGAGAAGGTCTGTATGCCCAATTCCCACTCGGGATGGTTGCCGGACTCGATGGCCTCCCACAAATCGCGACGGTGGAAGTCCGGATCCGCACCCATGATCTTGACCGCTTCGTCCCATACCAAAGAATGCGTTCCCAGCCGTGGTTTCCAGTGAAACTTGCAGAAGGTGGACTTTCCCTCACTATTGACGAGCCGAAACGTGTGAACGCCGAATCCCTGCATCATTCGATAACTGCGAGGAATCGCCCGATCCGACATGACCCACATCAGCATATGTGTGGACTCGGGCATCAACGAGGCGAAATCCCAAAAAGTATCGTGCGCCGAAGCGGCCTGCGGCATTTGATTGTGAGGTTCAGGCTTCACCGCATGGATCAGATCCGGAAACTTCATTGCGTCCTGAATGAAAAACACTGGAATGTTGTTTCCAACGAGATCCCAGTTGCCTTCGTCGCTGTAAAATTTCACGGCGAACCCGCGCACGTCGCGGGCGGTATCAGCCGATCCGCGCTCGCCGGCGACAGTGGAAAAGCGCACGAAGACCGGCGTCGTTTTGCCTGCTTCCGCAAAAACCGTGGCACGGGTCAGTTTGCTCAACTGTTGGTAGGCTTCAAAAAAGCCGTGGGCGGCCGACCCGCGCGCATGAACGATGCGCTCCGGTATACGCTCATGATCGAAATGAGTTATTTTCTCGCGGAGAATAAAATCCTCGAGCAGCGTCGGCCCCCGACGGCCGGCCTTCAATGAGTCTTGGTTGCTGCTCACTGGAACGCCTTGGTTCGTGGTGAGCACTTGACCCGCGGGGTTCACCCGCTTCGAGGCGAGTGACCCATCGAGAGACTGAGGCTCTAAGGCTGCCGCTCCACTTTTTGCTGAGTCATTTTTCTCGCTCAACGTACTGGCGCCAGTGGTGGGCGATGGCATTTCCTCATGTGCACCTTCTGGGGGTTTTGTCGGATCCGCTGGTGCGTACTCACTGGCCTTTGCTGAGTTGAACGGCATCGATTCGGCCAGAGTTGCCTGCTCCTCCGCATGCTCGGCAAGTGCAGTTGTCGCGGGACTCGGATGCGAGGGCCCGCTGACGGTCGTTCCCTTACCGCCTTCGCTTTGTTGTTTGGGGTTCGTTTTGTCACTGTGCTTGATCCGCACAGATCCTTTGGCACCGCTCTTTCGCGTAGGCATGACTTGTTCCTCTTGGTTGCAAGAGCAAGCCGGGCTCCCGAGCGGCAATGGTGGGGAGCGATGACCTTTCCGGCTTGTTTCGGTTTAAATGAAAGTCGGGTGCAACTTACGCTTACGATTTGGCTTGGCTAGGACGCAAACCGCGCTTGTTGGTGTAGCCCGTCACCTACTCTGCGGTGCGACTCGCGCGCGATGTCGCGGCCCGCCGCTTGCACTACCGGGGTTGGTTTGTCTTACGCCGAATCGCGGCAGTCAGGAATCAACCTTGGGCACTCAGGGGGTTAGACCAGCATCGTCTTGACATATATGACTTTGCGAGACAAAGTACCCAACGATTTAGGCGCAACGGGCGATATCAATGGATGCCTGCAACAACTTCTTTCGCAGCTGTCATCCGATCCGGCGCTTGCGCGGCTCAATGAACCTGATAGCGGTAATAACGCTCTGCTCCGTGTTAACGGCCGTTCGAGCCGACGTGCCGGTTGATCTCAACAGTTTTCGCGGCCGAGTCGTGTATTTGGACTTTTGGGCGTCGTGGTGCGCCCCTTGTCGGCAATCATTTCCGTGGATGCAAGAGATGCAAGAGATCTACGGACGACAGGGTCTGGCGATCGTCGCTGTCGATGTCGACAAAAGCCAATCGGACGCACAGAAGTTTTTGGCGGAATTTCATCCTACTTTCGATGTGCGTTTCGACCCTAAGGGCGAACTGGCCGAGCACTTTCATGTGCAGGGTATGCCGACAGGATTGGTCATCGACCGGCGTGGTGTGGTGCGCTTTACGCACTTGGGATTTCGGCCCGTGGACCGCGCGGCGTATGAAAATCAACTGCGAGAGCTTTTGAACGAGAAATGAGAGGAGTGTTCGATCATGCGTTACCGACACTTGAGTATCTTTTTTTTGTTGGCTGCAGGCGCTCTCGCCTCGGGATGCAGTTCCATCGGCGTGAAGCCCTGGCAGCGCGATGTGCTAGCGCAAGATTCAATGCAGTTAAATGCCAATCCCCTGGATACGGCAATCGACGATCACTTGTATTTTAGCAAAGAGGCTTCATCAGGCGGTCGCTCCTATGCAGGTGGTGGGTGCGGATGCAACTGAAGCACTCGCACCCGGGAAAGACATTGCCGCTGCGTCGCAAGCTCATGGCGGCGAGTTATGCCCTGCTCGGCGCAACCGCGGTCCGTGCTCAGGAATTCAACGGTGCCCCGGCGGATGGGGGAGTTCTCGGCAGGCTGCTGGACGGCTTAACAGTTGACTCTGCATTGGCGTATTACCACGAGGATGGCCGTGTTCAAGCGGTCGAACCCGTTGTCGACATCAACAAGGCCTTTGCCAACGGCCAATCACTCGATCTGAATGCGACCTTTGACGTGCTCTCCGGCGCCAGCCCCAATGGCGCTTTGACGAGTCGTCAGCCCCAGACCTTCGCGTCGCCCTCCGGATCGAGCTTTACGGGCAAGCATACGTACGTGGTCAATCCGGGCCAATATCCTGTCGATTCCAACTATAGCGATGTCCGGGTGGCCGTTGGCGCTAGCTGGAATGTGCCGTTCACGCGGCTCACGAGCATGAGCTTCGGCGGGAAGATCTCCGGGGAGGATGATTTCATCTCCGCAACCGTCAATGCGTCGATCGCGCATGACTTCAATGAAAAGAACACGACGCTGTCTTTTGGGGTCAGTAACGAGTTCGATCGCTTGAATCCGGTCGGCGGAGCGCCCGTGCCGGGGAGCAATTACGATCTTTTTGAGAAAACAGGGGCCGCCAAGACCAAGGACGGGGTCTCAGCACTCCTCGGTGTCACACAGGTGATGGCTCGGAATTGGATCGCTGAGTTCAACCTATCCGTGGATCGCTTCAAGGGATATTTGAATGACCCCTATAAAATCTCCTCGGTCCTTGATGCGGCCGGCGCCACGACCGGGTATGTTTATGAGAGCCGTCCAGAGCAAAGGACCCGCAAAAGCGCGTACCTTGAGAACCGCGCCGCCTGGAACCAGTTCTCCGCCGCCTTATCGCTGCGCTACATGCAGGATAATTGGCAAGTCCGCTCGGACACTGCTGAGTTACGACCGCGCTGGACGCTGTTCGATGGGAACCATTACATCGAGCCGACCTTCCGCTGGTACCGACAGTCGGCGGCCTACTTTTACACACCATGGCTTTTAAATTCCGACCAAGTCGAATTCCAATCCTCCGATGAACGGCTGGGTGCCTTTCACGCACTCACCTTTGGGGTAAAATATGCACAGAAACTTCACTATCAGGAAGATCGGCCGGGCTCCGAATTCAGTGTGCGGTTTGAGTATTATCAACAAACGTTCAACCAGCCGTCGGCGCCCACGGCATTGCAAGGACTCGACCTGCTGCCGCCGCTGAAATCCATTCTTGTTCAAGTCGGCTGGCGGTATTAGGGGGCGCACCGCAGGCTCGTATAATTGGAGGCAGAGCCCCACAACATCTGTGATCGCTGATGCCCTCGACCAAAGTTCCACCTCAACAAGTCGTCATCGAGCCGCGCAGCCACGACCTCACCGCGCTTTGCTTCACGGCAATGGCCAGTCCTTGCGAATTATTGGTGTCCGCGACTGATCAGAGCACGGCTTTGGAGTATGGCGAACTCGTTGCCGCGGAAGCCTGGCGCATCGAACACAAGTACAGCCGCTATCGCAACGACAGCGTCATCGCCTGGATCCATGAGAATCGTGGCAAGCCTCTGGCAATGGATGAGGAGACTTCGTCTTTGCTTAACTTCGCCGGCGAGTGCTATGAGGCGAGCGATGGTCTGTTCGATATCACTTCCGGCATCTTGCGTCGGGCATGGACGTTTGACGGCTCGGATCGAATACCCTCGGCCTCGGCGATTGGTGCACTCCTACCGATGATTGGTTTTAGCAAACTTCATTGGGAAGCCCCGAACCTGCTGTTGCCGGCGGGAATGGAATTGGATTTTGGCGGTATCGGCAAAGAATACGCGGTGGACCGGGCATTCGAGCTATTGGCAGCGCAATGCACCGCGCCGTTTTTGGTCAATTTTGGCGGCGACTTGCGTACCAATCGGATGCCCTCGCACGCGCCCTGGCGCGTAGGTATCGAGCGGCCGGACACCGATCGGGAGGCGACCCTCATTCTGGATTTGCAGCGCGGCGCACTCGCGACAAGCGGCGATTCGCGCCGCTTCTTGCTGAAAGACGGGATTCGCTACGGGCATATTTTAGACCCCCGCACGGGCTGGCCGGTGCCGACCGCACCGCGCTCGGTCACCGTCGCGGCCAGCAGTTGCACCGAGGCCGGTCAGCTATCGACGCTGGCGTTATTGCACGGCCCCGATGCGAGAGAATTTTTGGAGCAACAGCGAGTGCATTACTGGATTTTGGAATGAAGCACCGGATTCGTTGGCTCGAAGCTTTGGTGCTTCTGTGCGGACTGTATGTCGGTAACGCTTACTCTCAGACGGATGAGATTCAAGTCTACAACGCGGAGATCGCCGCTCCCGGCGTATTTAATCTGACGTGGCACAACAATTACACGCTGAGCGGACGAACGATGCCAGACTTCCCCAACGGCATCGTCCCGAACCACACTGTGAACGGGGTTTCGGAGTGGGCATACGGCGTAACCGATTGGTTCGAGGCGGGCCTGTATTTGCCGCTTTACAGCCTCGGCGGAAATGGCAGCTTAACTTACAACGGGTTCAAGCTGCGGACGCTATTCGTTCGACCGGATGCCGCGAATCAGCCTTTTTTCTACGGCATTAACTTTGAATTCAGCTGGAACACCGCGCACTGGGACCAAAACAAGCAGACCCAAGAAATACGCCCCATTATCGGCTGGCACCTGGGTGATCTCGACGTGATTGTGAACCCGATTTTGGACAACTCGTATAAAGGGTTTTCGCGGCTCGATTTCGCGCCGGCGACGCGCGTTGCTTACAATTTCAACAAGACCTGGGCGCTTGCCGCCGAGGAATACGATGACTTCGGGCCGTTGCGCGGTTTCAATGCTTCGGCGCAACAGCAGCATCAGTTGTTCGGTGTTTTCGATTACAACGGAAAGCCGTGGAGCATCGAGGGCGGAATCGGCGTCGGCTTGACCAACGCGGGCGATCATCTGGTACTTAAGTTGATCCTATCGCGAGATCTAAACTAAAGCGCGAGCCCCGGAGGCTTGGGAGCGGGACGTGTGAGGGTTATCGGAGCCCGGTCGCAACCTGCATAATGCCGCTGGTGTTGAGGCCAGGCATTCACTTCTACTAATTCGCCGGCCCGACTCTGTAGAATTCGCGGCATGAAAACCACCTTGCGCACGCCGAGTCAGCTGCTGGCGGACGGACTGATTAACGCCGGCGACCTTCAGGAAATATCCGAAGTCGCCAATCACTTTGCAGTCGGCATCTCGCCGCAGATTCGCTCGCTGATCACCGGCGCCGCGCCAAACGACCCCATTGCTGCGCAATTCGTGCCGTCCACCCGTGAAATGCAGTGGACGCCCGAAGAATTGCACGACCCGATCGGCGACGAGGCTCATTCCCCAACCGCAGGCATCGTGCACCGCTACCCCGATCGGGTGCTGTTTAAACTCACCAGCACCTGCCCGGTTT
>JAXDQN010000642.1:0-4985 GCA_034667865.1 Gammaproteobacteria bacterium | reverse complement strand
TTGCTGATCGCCTAGGCCCACCCGCGCCCATTCGCGGGTGGGCCAAATTACACCTCGAACTCTTAACGGGTCGTTGCGATCAGCAGATCCGCCGCAATGATGAGCGCCAGCGCCTCGCGTTCATCGACCGGTTTGTTGTCGAACGCCGCGCCTTCCAGCATCTCGATCATCTTCTGGGCAATGGCATTCCGCTCATCCGTGAGCTTGGACAGTTGTGCTTCCAGCTTTGCGTAGGTGGCATCGTCGCCGTTCAGGGCGGCGGTGGATATCGCAAAAGTCTTGCGGCCCAATCGACCGACGGGCGCGTTGATATCCTTATACGCGCGCGCCAGCCGCACGATGATGTCCTTGTGTCCTTGTATATGACCTTGAATGGCATTCTCGTTCAGCACCTCGAACAGTACTCGTCCGTCGTGCGCGTAGTCATCCTTGAGGCCGACCAAGCTCAACATGGTGGGGCGCGTGTCCGTGTGGTCGCTGAACTGGGCGTCGGTGGCGCCCTGATGCTGAACGCCGGGGCCTACCAGTCCCAGCCAAGTCTTGGTGATGGCTTCCTGGAAATCGCCGTGATTCCAAGCAAAGCCGCCGTGGCCTTCCAGCGTGACGCAGGCCGGCGCTTCGTCGCAGGACTCCGTGCCGCTGGCAAAATTAAAGTAGTTGTCGTTCGCGAACACCACGAAGTTGGGGGTGCGATTCGGATCGGACGTGATCATGTGCAGGAAGCGCTGCTCAGTCTGATCCGCCATGGCTTGCGCGATCTTGTCCGTGGCGCCGGTGATCGGATTGACGGCGGTGAGAGCTCCCACGTCGCGCTCCAGCTTACGGGTGATGGGATCGGTCTGTCCTGGATTGCCATTGATGTAGAACGTCGGCGCGGAATCCGAATGCACCGAGAAGGCAGTGAGATTGTCGGCCTGGGTGGCCAACAGACGGCTCAGGTTGGCGTCGATCTCGCCAATTTGCTGGTAAGTGCACGGAATATGCACACCGTCGCAGTTGGCCGGAGAGGGCGCACCGCCCACAAAATGATCATTCTCATCGGCGGTGACGACGAACAGCGTGTTGTCCTTGTTAATACCGTCTTTGGCGAGCCGCGCGAAGAATTTACCGAAGGCCTCGTTGGCCGCCGCCAACTGCGTGACATAGCCGGCCTCGCCCGGACCGAAGGTCCCGGTGCTGGCATGGTTGTCATGCATATCCTCGATATAGCCATAGACCACAGGCACACCGGCTTCCAGCATGGTCGCCAGGTAGCCTAAAGTCTGCGAGGCGGAAGGATCGAAGGTGTTCGGAAAGCCCGGGTTCCCGAACGCGTCTTGGATGACGTTGCCGTCAATGTCCTTCACCGGACCCGAGGGAGATATTGCCGGCGCCACGTTGACACCGCCGAACAGGGCGTTGAATCCTACGTAGCCGCCGGGTTCATCCGTCAGCACATCGGGTCTGCCCTTGGTGCACAGCGGGCTGTTCTGCGCGCAGTGAACCGCGATGCCGAGGAAATCGGCTTTCGCTTTGTTGGGATTGGCCTTTACTTCCGCCGCCTCGGGTGAGGTCGGGCCAAATACATTGTTGAGATCGGAGCCGGTGTTCTCGAATTCCATATTGGCGATCGAGAAGGCGCCGAAGTCGCAGCCGGCACGGGTGAAGGGCGCCCACGGCGCGGGGTGAATTTTGCCGCGTTGATCGACCATGACGGGAATGGGCGTCGGCGAGGTTTCCAGCGCGTCAGTCCAATATTCAAACGTGCTCGGGAAAGATGTACCGCCCGACGCATTGAAGAAAGGCAGGCTATTGCCGATGGGTGCGCCCATCTTCTCGCCGTACACGCCGGTCAGGGTCGTCAAAATGTCGACCGAGGTGTGCGAAATCAGCGGCGTGTGGTGATCAGTGAGTACGGTCCCGTTGTCGGTGAGAAAATCACGCAAGTTCGACATCTGCTCGAGGTCCGAGGGAACATTCGGAACGTCGCGGCGAAAGTGCACGTTATCAAACTGAATGTAGACGACATGCCGGATTTTGTTGTTGTCCGAATTCAGCCTGCAGGCGCTGTGATTGCCTTTGCCGCTGCCTCGGTTGTCGTTGCCGTCGTCGTTTGGTTGTGCCTGTGCCGCCGCCCCCAGTGCAAATATGCCGCATATGGCCAGAATCAAGCGCCTGCTTCCCCTCATGTCCTATCTCCTTTGTCATTGTGGTGGGAAAGCGGGGATTGTTCGCGGAACCCTTTACCGTCCTAAGGCACATTCATGACAGCGGAGTAACATGGGCAGTCTCAACCACGGACTGGATGACGCTGAAAGAACTACAATTTGATTTGGGGGTGAATGTGGCTCAGAAATTTAGTTTCCAAGGCTCGGCTGCGGCGGTGACAGGCGCCGCCAGCGGCATCGGCCGCGCACTGGCGCTGGAGCTCGCGGCTCGCGGTTGCGATTTGGCATTGGCGGATGTCGATGAGGCGGGACTCGAGTCCGTTGCCAAAGAAATTGGCGCGTCGCACAACCGGCACGTGACGACACAGCGAGTCGATGTAGGAGATGCCAAGCAGATTGAAGCGTATGCGCAAGCTGCGCTCGCCAGCTTTCCCAACTTGAACATTCTCATCAACAACGCGGGCGTCGCGCTGCGCGGCGACTTCGACGAATACGATCAAGCGCAAATGGAATGGCTGATGGACATCAATTTTTGGGGCGTGGTGCGCGGCACGCGGGCTTTTATGCCGCATCTGCAGCGTCAGCCGCTAGCCCACATCGTGAATATTTCCAGCATTTTCGGCATTGTGGCGCCCGCAGGGCAGTCGGCCTACTGTGCCGCGAAATTTGCGGTGCGCGGATTCTCAGAGTCGTTGCGGCACGAACTGGCGATGTCGAGGAGTCCGGTTCGTCTGACCGTGGTGCATCCCGGCGGCATCGCGACCAATATTGCGCGGCGTGCGCCTGCCGGCACGCATTTGCGCAACCCGATGAGCGCTGAGGAGGTCGGGGATCGATTTGCGAAGATGGCGCGGACCAGCGCGCAAACGGCGGCGCAGCGCATACTTCGCGGCATCGAACGCAACGAGCCACGAGTGCTGATCGGCGCCGATGCGAAGCTCCTGGAAGTGGTGCAGCGCCTGCGGCCGGTGAGCTACTGGTCGCTGCTAATGGGCGCTTTTCGCCGCTTGGCCGAGGATTGACTGCGGTGAACTTAAGCCGCTAAGTCATGTTCAGTTCGTTCATGAGCGCCTTCGCCCCGTAAACCTTCTCCAAGGCCTCGCGAATAATCGCCGGGTGTACGGCAATGGCACGGTTGTTGGCGGGATCGAACCAGTAACGTCCCGCGACCGAATGGATGTTGCCGTCGAACATCAGGCCGACGATCGCGCCGTTTGCATCGATGAGCGGGCTGCCGGAGTTTCCGCCGACAATGTCGTTGCTGGTCGAAATGCAAAACGGCGTGTGCATGTCCAATGCGGCTTTGACCTTCATCCAACTGTCGGGAATCTTGAAGGGCGAGTCGCCGGTGGCGCGTTCGAAGGCGCGATCCAAGTGGGTAAAGGGTTCCATCGCAGTGCCGCCTTCCGTCCACCCCTGCACCGTGCCAAAATTCAGGCGCAACGTGAACGTGGCATCCGGATAAGTATTCGTGCCGTAGGCCTTGAAGCGCGCCGCCGCAATGCGTTCGGCCGCCGCGGCAATCGGCGCTTCGACTTCGTCTTCATACTGCCTGCGAATCGCGCGAGCATTCGTGTCGATGGAACGGACCAACTCGATCATCGGATCGTGCGAGGCATCCACGGCTGCCTTGCCGCGCTCCCACAAATGGCGGCGCAGCGAGGCATCGTCCAGCTTGGTTTCCGCGATGAGGCGGGTCGCCAAGGCATCGGGGGATTCCTTGGACAGCAGGCTGCGCACCACCGGATGATCGGGTCCCAACCATTCGCGCATGCGCTCCAAAGAAAAGGACAGTGTGAGTTGTTCGTATTCGCCGTACACCGGCACCCGCGCAAACAATTCATCTTCAATGCCCGGCAGCGCGGCGTCGGTAAACTCGCGCAAGCGTTCTTGATTCGGCTTCTGGCGCTCATCGGCGCCGCGCACCAATTGCCGCGCATCGCGAAACAGCACCGAGCTGAAGCCGGCGCCGTTTTCGATGAACAATTCCGGTAGGTACAGCGCACGTTCGCGCTTCAGCGCCGCCTCGATGTCGTGCCAGGGATCGCTGCCCTGGAAGTGCGCGAGATCCCGCAGGCGCTGCTCCGCGGCAGACTTATCCGCCAGCATCGAATCGTCATTCAAGGCATCGAGTTCCTTGCGGCGTACCTTGATGCCATTCTGCAGGCTGCTCAAAGGCGCGAGGATGATGCGATTGTCCGCAGGATTATTCTTGCCGAATTGAATGTAGCGACCACGCAGTTCCGATGCGCGCATCAAGGTGACCGGCAAGGAGATATCCCGGTCGAAGTTCAATTGCGCGCGCGTTTGCAGCCGCGCCGTGGATCCGGGATCGCCGGCGACGAACACCAATTGTCCCGCGTTCGGTCCGGCAAAATTGATGCGCAGGAAATTCGGCGTCTTCGCCGGCTTGTCGTTTTCGTAGGCGCGCAGCACCGAGAAGTCGAGCGACCAGCGAGGGTACTGAAAGTTGTCGGGATCTCCGCCGAATGAGGCAATGTCCGCTTCCGGAGCAAACACCAAGCGCACATCGGTGTAGCGCTTGTACTTGTATAAGAAGAACTGTCCGCCCTGATACATTTTTACCGATTGGCAGGTCAGTTTGCCGGACCTGGTTCTGGCACTCGCTTGCTCGCAATTCTGCTCCAGCGAGGTCAGAAGTTTCTTGCGGGCGCCATTGGCAGCGACGTCGCTCAAGCCTGCACCGGCCTTGAGCACGGCTTGGGTGATGTTTTCGGTATCGATGAGGACGTCGGCTCGCTGGGTCGAGCAGCGCGGTTCATCTTTGCGAGCGGCGGCGGAAAAACCTGACTCCATGAGGCTTTTGTCCTTCGAAGT
>JAXDQN010000641.1:0-3883 GCA_034667865.1 Gammaproteobacteria bacterium | reverse complement strand
CCCGCAACAAGGGTTTCCGCGTCACCGTGAATTGCACGCTGTTCAATGGCGAAGATCCGGAAGACGTGGCGCAGTTTTTCGACACCGCGATGGCGCTGGGCGTCGAGGGCATCACCGTGTCGCCCGGATACAGCTATCACCATGCGCCCCGTCAGGATGTGTTCCTGGGCCGAAACGCCAGCAAGCAGCTGTTCCGCAATATTTTCAGCCGCCGCAAGCGGCCGGCGGGCAAGCCGGCTTGGTCGTTCAATCATTCCGCGCTGTTCCTGGATTTTCTCGCGGGCAACCAGACCTATCAGTGCACGCCTTGGAGCAATCCGACCTATAACTTGTTCGGCTGGCAGAAGCCCTGCTACCTGTTGTCCGATGAGGGTTATGCGGCGACCTACAAGGAACTCATCAACGACACCGAGTGGGAAAAGTACGGCGTCGGCAAGAATCCGCGCTGCGACAACTGCATGGCGCACTGTGGCTTCGAAGGCACCGCCGTGAATGATGCCTTCAGCAATCCTATTAAGGCCCTGTTGACGTCGCTGCGAGGCCCGAAGGTGGCCGGACCGATGGCGCCCGAGCTGCCGTTCCAATACACCGATGGCGGCGCGCGTTATGCGGCCGTGACGGCGATTCCGGTGAGCGAGATCGGTCGCGTGAGCCGGAGTTCGTGAGCGACGCGGCTGACGGTCGCGTTCGACGAGAGGAAGAGTCCGCCGTCGCGGACCACCAAGTAAATGTAAATGGAGAGGATTTCGGTGCGCAGCTCGAAACCTGGCGCTTACGCATGGAAAGCGCGCTGGCTGCGCGGCTCCCCGAAGGCGATGTCATTCCGGCGCGGCTGCATGGCGCCATGCGCTACAGCGTACTCGGCGGCGGCAAGCGGATTCGGCCGGCACTGGTATTTGCCACCGCGCGGGCTTTGGGACTGACTGAAGACGAAGTCGAGGCTGCCGCCTGCGCCATCGAGTTGGTGCATGTCTATTCACTGGTCCACGATGACCTGCCGGCGATGGACGATGACGACATGCGTCGCGGGCGCCCCACCTGCCACATCGCCTACGATGAGGCCACTGCGTTACTGGTAGGCGATGCGCTGCAACCGCTGGCATTCCAACTGCTGGCGCGCGACCGCAAGCTACCTGACTCACCGCTGGTGCGGCTGCGCTTGATCGATCTATTGGCGCAGGCCATTGGCACCTATGGCATGGCGGGCGGCCAGGCCATCGACCTGGCGGTGCAGGGCACGAAGCTAGACATCGGCCAGGTGGAAGACATGCATGCGCGCAAGACCGGCGCGGTGATTCGTGCCAGCGTATTGATGGCGGCGGAATGTGTTCCGTCTCTGGATCCGAATTTGTATACGGCGCTGACCCGGTTCGCGAATGCCGTTGGACTGGCATTCCAGATTCAAGACGACTTGCTGGATGTCACCGGGGATGCCTCCACCTTGGGCAAGGCCACCGGCGCCGACAGCGAGCGGGCCAAGCCGACGCATCCTGCGATTATCGGCATTCCGGCATCGCAGCAGCGCATGCGCTTGCTGCATAATCAGGCCCTGCATGCATTGGTCCCGTTTGGCGAGCGCGCTGATTCGCTCCGTTCCTTGGCTAATTGGCTTTTGTCGCGACAATATTGATCTACCATAAACTTTGCGCTCACTGTTCGCAGCCGGCCTTCTTCTATGGCTCGGGAGCCTTGTTCCGGGCATAAGCTTTGCCTCCGATAGCCTGGTCAAGATGCGCGCATTGGCTCCCGCCGATTCGCCCCCTTCGATAGAAGCCCTCACCAGCGGTACGCTCGACGATCAATTCAAAACCCTGAGAGACTCGCCCGGTCACGGGTTTTGGAAGGAGTATTGGTTGCGGCTGATGCCGCAGAATCCGCCCGACACCGGCGGAATTCCGGTACTGGTGCTGAATGTCACCCGCGGCCTTGAGGGCCAGGTGGTCGCTTTGCGCAACGGCGAGGCGGTGCCGCTGCTCTTGGCCACCACCCTGCCGGGCTTCTTGGGGACCCGCGACTTGATCTTCGCAGTGCCGGAAGGCGTGCCCCGATCACAGGCCCTGTACGCCCACATTCAATCCTCGAGCGGCGAGCAGCAATACGTAAGCGCCTCCGCCGCGACCCTCGATGGCGTACTGGCTAAGAGTGTCGAACGCGCGCGCGTCATCTCCTGGACCTTCGGCGCACTCATCGCCGTATCGATCGCGGCGCTGTTGATCTGGTTCGTCCTCAAGGATCCGTTGTTTATTTTGTACGCGACCTTGTTCACCCTGCAGGCGCTGTACGTGGCGTACTTGTCCGGTCAGGGCTTCGACTGGCCGTGGCTTTCATTCGCCACGCCGTTGAGTTCCTTTGCTTGGAATGTCCCGATCGCGCTGAGCGGCGCGGTTGCATGCCTGTTCACGCGCGAAATTGCAGACCTGCGGTATTTCTCACCGCGCGTCTACAAGTTCTACGACTGGTTTGCATTGGCCTTCGTCGTGCTGGCGGCGGCGAACATCGCCAAGTATTTCGGCTTTCTGGGACTGGTCAACGCCATCGGCAACGTCATGTTCGTCGGCGTCGCGGTGTTCACGGTGGTGGTGTGCTTCATGGCGTGGCGGCGCGGCAATCAGGCTGCCGGCTGGTTCTTGATTGCGTGGATGCTGCTGGAGAGCTTCACCATCGCGGCGGCGGTGCGCTTTCTCATCAACACCTCCGACGATGCGGACGCTTTGTATTACAACTGGCTGCCGTTTTCCATGGTCGCGGCGTCGATATTGACGGCGCTGGGTGTCGCCGATCGATTGCGCGCGCAACGTTTGGCGCTCTCGGAGGCCGAGAAGCGTGCGCAAACCGATCCGCTGACCGGTGTGTTGAACCGCCGCTCGCTGATCGAACGCTTGGATGCTGCCTGCACGCGCGCCAAAGCCCGCGGTCTGCCGATTGCGCTGCTGTTCATCGATCTGGATCATTTCAAGCAGATCAATGATTCATTCGGACATCAAGCCGGCGATGCGTGTCTGCGCGCCATCATTGATCCAATTCATGCCGAGCTGCGGCAGTCGGATGTCATCGGCCGCTACGGCGGCGAAGAATTCGTCGTCATCTTGAGCAGCGCCGATGCGGCTGCCGCCCATCCGATCGCGCAACGCATTCTCGAGCGCGTCGCCGACGTGCGCGTGCAGGGTTATGGCGAGCCGATCGGCCTGACCTGCAGCATCGGCGTCGCCACCAGCGACATGCTCGGGGTGTGGGGCGAGCACCTGCTGGCGCGCGCCGACGCTGCCGTGTACGTGGCCAAGCACGCGGGCCGCAATCGCGTGCACATGGCGCCGCCGGTCGCCGCTTAAACCTGCCCGCGCGCTGATCGCTTCCGAACAAGCGACCGTGGCGGCGCCAAACTGTGGCTCGCCAAATCGAGAAAGAACGTCAGTTTGCACTCATTTTAGAGAAGAATTCCCGGGTTATAACGAGATTCCAGCCTTTGCACCCATTATAGAGATATTATGGATATAAGCACTCATATTCGAGATTTTGCACCCGGATTAGAGAGACCGTAATGGAAGCCTACCCCATCGGATATACCCGCCTCGCAGCGGGGCTCGATATCGTGCCGCTACCGCAGGTTTCGCGGATCGATGGTCGAACTCGCAATAGGAGCACCCACATGGAGGGGTCTACCGAGGTGCTGACCTTCAAAGCTGAGTTTGCGCCCGAAAGTACCCTGGCGGGAGATTTGCAGTTTGCGTTCCAGTATGAGGGCGTCAACCTGCAAGTCCTCGACGCGCTCTTTGCTCGTTGCGGCGCAGCACCGCTGGAAGAATGGCTGACCGAGAGTCCTACCTCTGCCTATGCCCGCCGGGCAGGGTTTTTGTTTGAATGGTTGACGCAGAAGTCATTGAAC
>JAXDQN010000640.1:0-3755 GCA_034667865.1 Gammaproteobacteria bacterium | reverse complement strand
GAGGGCAGCAGGCCTAGCCTGCCGCCCTCACTGGGCCGAAAATCCATCGTCCGACGAACACCGCCGTGCGTTTTTCGCTGAACGCCTTCACGCCCTTCTGACAACTCGCCCTCCTGACAATCGGCGGTGCGTCCCGCAATCGTTTGATTCTTCCGCTCTTCAATCGGGGGCATTGAGATTGCCGGGCTGGTTCAGCCGCAATAAACCTCCCGCGCCTTCTGTTTGAACCTCGATCGATTTATAGTTCATATTGGTATTCCCCCTGGCGCGAGTAACGCAATGTCGAACCAACCGCCTGCTGACAAGCAGCCGCACTCCAAATATCGGCGCCTTATCCTGCCGCCGCCCGTGGCGCGTCAGGGAACCGATGAATTCGATGCCGAAGGCGAGATTCTAGGCCAACTCGCGCCTGGCACCATTTTGATGATGGGCGACAATCCGCGCCTGCCTCCCATGCCGCAACAACCGCAGTTGCTGGATTTTTTTAAGCACCGCATCACCGACATCACCTTTCGCCATCTGCTGAGCAGCGCCAAACGTGCGCTGGATGCGGGTCACGATGAGAAGATCGTACTGGCGTGCTTGCTGCATGACATATCGAATGGCTGCCTGCTGCGCTCTGATCACGGTTACTGGGGCGCGCAAATGATTGCACCCTACGTTGATGAAGAAATCGCCTGGGCAGTCCAGAATCATCAAGCGCTGCGCTACTTTGCGGACGATTCGGTCGGCTATCAATATCCGGATTCGTACGTGCGATTCTTTGGGCCGGACTACACGCCCCCCGACTACATTCGGCGCGACGCCGAAGCCGCGAGGAAACATCGCTGGTACATGAGCTCCAGGCTCATCACGCTATATGATATTTATTTTTTTGAAAAATCGGCGCCGATCGATCCGGAGATTTTCACGGACATCATCGGTCGCCATTTCCGCCAACCCAAGCAGGGCCTAGGTTTCGACGGATCCGCCGTTGCGCACATGTGGCGCACGGCCATTTGGCCGAACAACTCGCTGTAGATCCGCTTCCGCCCCAAGCTATTTTTTCTTTTTCTTGGCTTTCTTTGGCTTGTCGGAGCGCTTCAGCAATTTTTTGGATTGATCGAGGAGCTCAACGGCGTTTTTAAGAAGCGCTCTTAACTGCTTATTCTCTTTCTTCAACTTATCCATCTCGCTCATGTGACCGCCTCGTTGGTAAATCACGCTCGATACCGACTCTATCATGCGCTTTTTGTGAGATTAGGCCTACGCGGTATTTGCAGTTTTCTGTCTTGTGCCGGCAGTGCGGGAGGCGTTTGATTAGTGGTTTTGGTCCTATGAAGCCTAATATTTGGTCACGCGGCATGGTGGGGACGCTGTGTGCGCAATTCCTGTCTGCCTTGGGCGATAACGCGCTGTTGTTTGCCGCGCTGGCATTGGTCCGCGAACAGGGCTTCCCGGCCTGGAGCGGGCCGCTGCTGCAGGAATTCTTCGTTGCCACCTACATATTGCTGGCGCCGTTCGTCGGTGCCTTCGCGGACGCTCATCCCAAGGGGCGCGTGATGCTGATCGCGAACGCCGTCAAATTCGCGGGCGGGCTGGGAATGTGTCTGCATGCGAACCCCTTCGTGTGTTACGCCCTGGTTGGCGTCGGCGCAGCGGCGAACTCGCCCGCCAAGTACGGCATTTTGGGTGAACTCACCGCACGAGACCAATTGGTTAAAGCCAACGGGTTGTTGGAAGCGTCCACCATTGCCGCCATTCTCTTGGGCGCGATCTCTGGTGGCGCTCTGACGGATTGGAGCATTGAAGGCGCGCTCGTGGGCATTACACTGGCATACGCCGCCTCAGCCTTGAGCGCCTTGCTCATCCCGCATCGACATCAGGCTGCCAGTGCGCGCCCCGAGATCACGGGAAGCCTGCCGGCGTTTGCCGCTCAAGCCCGCATCCTGCTCAAGAATCAGCCGGCCCGTCTGGCACTGATCGGCACCGGCTTGTTTTGGGGCGCGGGCGCAGCATTGCGCTTTCTAGTCATTGCCTGGGTGCCGGTGGCGCTCAAGGTCACCAACAATCGAACGCCAGGTTTCATGACGGCCATGGTGGCGGTCGGAATCGTGCTGGGAGCAGGACTGGCTGCGCGTTTCGTCCCCATGCGCAACGTCAATCGCGCCTTGCCCGCAGGCATTCTCATCGGTGTCGGCGTATGCCTGTTGCCCTTGGCGAGTTCCCTGCCGCTGGCCTACGCACTCATGGCCTTCGTCGGCTTGTGCAGCGGCTTCTTCGTCGTGCCTCTGGATGCGTTGTTGCAGAAGCAGGGGAAAGACACCGTCGGCGCAGGCTCGGCCATCGCGATCCAGAATTTCTTCGAGAATTTCAGCATGCTGGCGCTGGTGACAGGTTACACCGCGGCCACCTATTTGAAGACACCCGTGAATACCATTGCCGTCGTATTTGGCGTATTGCTGGCGCTGTCCATGTGTGTGCTGACAGCCGCCGAGCGACTGAGAATTGGTCGGCCTTAACAAGCCGCGTTACACTTTCGCCATGTGTTACTCCGCGCAAGTCATCCAAGTTGTGCGCAAACTGCATCGCCAGCTGGGCATTCGCTTGGACTACGCCGAAGCCGAGCGATTGTTCCTGCGCAGGCTCGAGGAACCGAGCTTGAACGTCTCGCGCGGCTTCGAAGCGAATTTCGAGGAACCCGCCACCGAACAAGGCCGAAGGATCAAACAGGCGATTGCCGACCATCGGGCGCGCGTTGCCATCAATATCGAACGGGATCTGTTTTCCCAAAAGACTCGCCTGGTCGGCGCACAACGATCCCTGCAATCGAAAGAAACCAAAAAGGCGCGCGAAGACCAACGCATCGCGACGAATAAGATCGTGTCACTGAGCGCCAAACTCACCGATTTACACCGAGTGGAGTCGGCGCCGAGCGACCACCGCATATTTCCCATGATGCACGCCGGCATCATCGTGCGCCGCGATGGCGCCAATATGCTGATGCCGATGCGCTATTTTTGCCGCCCCGCTGGCAAACCGGCCTTTTACGACAAAAAATTTCCGGGGCTATACAACGCGCGGCGCGACAATTTGGAAAAATTCTGGGGTGACCAATTCGGCCATCATCACGCCATCATGGTGGTCGAGAGTTTCTACGAAAATGTCCAGCGCCAGGGGAAGAATGCGGTGTTGCAATTTACCCCTCAACCTTCGCAAAGCATGTTTATCGCTTGTCTCTGGTCGCATTGGGTCGACGATAAGCAACCGGATCTTTACGGCTTCGCCGCCATCACCGACGAACCGCCGCCCGATGTCGCTGCCGCAGGTCACGACCGATGCATCATCAATCTACGGCCCGAACACCTCGACGCATGGCTCACACCCGAGGGACGCCCGGCCGGCGAGCTGCAGAACATTCTCTCCGACCGGGCGGTTTCCGTGTTTCAACACGTGGTTGAAGAAGCCGCCTGAACGATCAGCTCCCGGCGCCGCCACCGGCGCAGGTGGAATCCAGCATCAATTCTCCGCTCGGGCCGGTGCCGGCCAACACCACGAAGCCTGGCTCGCCTTTGAATTGCATGCCGGCAACGACCAGCGTGTAGTTCCCCATGTGATGCCGAGCATCCGGGCTCAGGGTCGCGAGCAATTCGAACAAATTCGACGAGTCCAGGCCATCCGCCATGACTCGCAGCGCCTGATAGGTCGATCCCGCAATTATCGTGGGCGACCAATGGTCCGTAAAATTGTCCGCCGAGGCGGCCAACGCCTTGAAG
>JAXDQN010000639.1:0-4936 GCA_034667865.1 Gammaproteobacteria bacterium | reverse complement strand
CACATTAGCTGGGCTGGCGCTCTACGCGGCGCATCTTTTCGAGTTTCAGGCCCGTCTGGAGCTGCAGCGCGAAGCGCGACTGATGCTCGACAGCGCAACGGCCACCCGTACTTACACTTCTGCGGAGATTCTGCCCTTATTGAGCGCGTCTCTTCAGCATGAATTCTTGCCGCAGAGCGTTCCTTTCTACGCGGCAACCCAGAACTTCTTGCGGCTACACGCGCAACATCCTGACTACAGTTATAAGGAAGCCACCCTAAATCCGACCAATCTGCGTGATAGAGCAACCGATTGGGAGGCGGACATTATTCAACAATTTCGCAACGACTCGCATTCCCGCGAGTTGGTGGGCGAGCGCAACACTCCAATGGGTCCGGTGCTTTATCTTGCTCGTCCAATTGTGGTTTCCAAGGAATGCCTCGAATGTCATGGCGAGCCCGCTGCAGCGCCGAAGACTCTGCTTGCTCGTTATGGTGCCAACAACGGTTTCGGCTGGCAGCCCGATGAAGTCGTGGGCGCTCAAGTCATATCGGTGCCCCTCGCGGTTGCCTCGAGCGATGCGCACAAAACACTGGCCAAGCTCGTGATGGCTTTGGCGATTTCATTTGTACTGCTCGGACTTCTTGTTCACTGGCTTCTTCGACGACACGTACTAGCGCCATTGAGACAGATAACGGCTCTGGCCGACTCTGTCAGTAAAGGCAACGAAAATGTGAACTTCCCCGCTGCGAGCTCGCGAGAGTTCGGCGTTGTTGTACAGGCGTTCGAGCGCATGCGGATCAGCTTGCAGAAAGCCATGCGGCTGCTCGGACACTGACATGAGTCACGACGTATTCATCAGCTATTCACAGGCGGACCAAACGAGCGCATTTGATATCGTCCGCGCACTCGAAGCGCGCGGCGTCGGCGTCTGGGTGGCGCCGCGTGACATAGCTCCCTCCGCCGACTGGGCCGAAGAGATCGTGAACGCGATAGCCGACGCTCGGCTCATGGTGCTGGTCTTCTCCGCAGCAAGCAATACATCCGCGCAGGTACGTCGCGAAGTGGAGCGTGCGGTACACCGCAACCTTGCAGTGTTGCCATTTCGTATTGAGAACGTCGTGCCCACGAAAAGCCTGGAATATTTCCTCAGCACGCAGCATTGGATGGACGCTTACACGGCGCCGCTCGAAGCGCATTTCGAGCGTCTGGCTACTTACATCGAAACACGATTCAGTTCGGAGTCGCGCAAAACCACGTCTGACGCCGTCCCGGAGACCCAATTCCCGCCAAATACGTCCACAACTTCCGAGCACCGCGACGTGCCGGCCATCCAACAGAGCCTTACTGAATATCTGGGGCCAATCGCGAAGGTGCTCGTCGAGCGCGCATTGCGCATTGGCTTGAATGATCACAGACTCGTTGAACACTTGGCGGCGGAAATTGATTCCCCGATGTGTCGGCGTGAATTTCTAGAACGCTGGACTGCGCACCGCGAAAAGAACAGCTCCGTGTAAAATCCCGTTGGCGCGAATGATGGAGTTACTCCTGGCGGACACGACGACAATGCGACTTATATTTTTGGTTACGATTGGCGCAGCGCTCTTAGGCTGCGCGACAACCCGACTCTCCAATGACGTGAAAGCCTACGTTGGCCGTGACATTCATGAGCTAACCGCGCATTTGGGAGGTCCCACCGGAAAACAGGAGACCGGCGGAGATCCTGTGTACGTCTGGTCAATTAGCAGCGAAGGGGTGCTGCCTACCGGCTCAGGCACCGAAGGCAGCCGGACTAGCACCATAACGGTCCAACACGAATGCACGCTGCAGGTCACCGTCAGCGCCCAGAACGTCATCCGGAGTTACCACATCGAGGGCAGCGATGCCGGATGCGCGGCTTTCCGTCGTCACCTGAGCCGCTAAGCCCATCACTCATGGGATCCCGGTGGCTCAATCGCTCAACGATTTTTTAGCCACCGCCCGGTAAAGAGGCTCCCGGCGGCTCGCCTCGTTTACCCAGCAAGCGCGATGGCGTGGAGGATTTCCCGTGCCGACGCGGCGGTCTTGTACTGTTGTACGGCTAATCGTAAAATGGTCTGGACTATTCTACGATCGCCCGTACAATGGGCCTCATGCCACCCACCCTTCCCGCTCCGCGGCTCCGCCTGTACGACCGAGTGTTGCAGGATCACTTTGCCCGGCATCGTCAGATGGCCTTGGTCAGTGGGCCGAGACAAGTGGGTAAAACGACGACCTGCCGAATGGAAGGTACGGACTATCTTAACTGGGACAACGGGGACGATCGTCGCGTCATCCTCCTCGGACCCGCAGCAGTTGCCGGGCGCATCCACCTCGAGAGGCTGCAAACTCCCTCGCCTATCGTGGTGTTTGACGAACTGCACAAAGATAAAAAATGGAAGGGTTTTTTGAAAGGCTTCTTTGATGTTTATGGGGAACGTACCCGAATCATGGTCACGGGCAGCTCTCGACTTGATGTATTTCGTCGGGGCAGTGATAGCCTGATGGGACGATACTTCCTCTATCGCATGCATCCTTTCAGCGTCGGCGAAGCCGTTCGTATAAATCTGCCGACGGCGGTCATTCAACCGCCCAGTTCTCTCGCCGAAGACGAGTGGCGGGCGTTATGGGAGCACGGCGGGTTTCCCGAGCCCTTTTTGCGACGCGATGTGCGGTTCACGCGGCGCTGGCGCTCGCTGCGTCAGGATCAACTGACGCGTGAGGACATACGCGATGTTGCGCAGATTGAAACTCTGGGTTTACTGGAAACATTGACGCACATTCTCGCCGAGCGCTCCGGGCAGCAACTCATCTATTCCCACCTTGCCAATGAAGTTGGTATTGCCGTAGATACGGTAATACGCTGGATTGACGTATTGCAGCGATTGCATTACGGCTTCGTGGTGCGCCCGTGGTTCACCAATGTCTCCAAGGCTTTGCGCAAGGAACCGAAATGGTTCCTGCGCGACTGGTCAGGAATCGACGACGTCGGGCAACGCGCGGAGACGTTTGTCGCCTGCCATCTGCTCAAAGCGGTGGAGGGTTGGACGGACCTAGGATTGGGGTCGTTCGAGTTGCGCTACCTGCGCGACAAGCTCAAACGCGAGGTGGATTTTCTCGTGGTGCGCGATCGCAAGCCGTGGTTTCTGGTCGAGGTAAAGACTAGCGACACTCGACTGTCTGACTCTTTGACCTACTTCAAGCACGAGACTAAGGCAAAACACGCTTTTCAGGCGGTAATTGAGATTCCGTTCGTAGCAGTTGATTGTTTCAGTCGTACCGATCCAGTGGTGGTGCCGGCGCGGACCTTGCTCAGTCAATTGCTGTGAGCTATTGAGTCACTGCCGATCCGCTTTGAGTAATGGCGATCGGGCAGGCTTCCGAGGCGCGCGCACCGCATCCGAACCTGCTACGGCGTTGCTCAGCGGCCAAGGCGCTCATGATGCTCTTGTCTCAAGGTGCGAAGTCCGGCTTGCTTCCCCCAAGTTCTATAATATAAGCGTCGGGATCGCGAATGCTCAGCGACCCGTCGACTATGCCAATCGTCAATGGCTTAGGCCCTCCGTACAACAGCGGATCAACCATCAGCCATCCTTGGAGAATATTATGTTGTCCACACGCAAACTCGGCAGCCAAGGATTGGAAGTCTCGGCCATCGGCTTAGGCTGCATGGGCATGAGCCAGCTGTACGGACCGGCGGACGAGACAGAGTCCATCGCGACTCTGCATCGTTCCATCGAGCTCGGCTGCACCTTCTTGGATACGGCGGAAGTCTACGGCCCCTACATCAACGAGGAGTTGCTCGGGCGTGCATTGGGTCCAAAGCGCGCGCAAGTGACCATCGCCACCAAATTCGGGTTTCGGATCAAAGACGGCAAAATTATTGGAACCGATAGCAACCCGACGCATATCCGCGAGGTTGTGAATGCCTCGCTCAAGCGCCTGCGCACCGATCACATCGATCTTCTCTACCAGCACCGTGTTGATCGCAACGTGCCGATGGAATTGGTCGCCGGCACCGTGGGCGAGTTGGTACGCGAGGGCAAGGTGCGCTTCTTCGGCTTATCCGAAGCGGGCGTGGGCAACATCCGCAAGGCTCACGCCGTCCACCCCGTATCCGCAGTGCAGAGCGAATATTCCTTGTGGGAACGGAATCTGGAGCAGGACGTGATCCCCGCCTTGGCGGAACTTAAAATCGGACTCGTCCCCTTCTCCCCGCTGGGCCGGGGCTTCCTGACCGGCGTCGTCAAACGCGCCGAGGACTATCCGGAGGACGATTATCGCCGCAAAGATCCTCGCTACCAGGGGCGCAATTACGACGCCAATGTCGCCGCTGCGCAAACGGTGCGCGATATCGCCAGCGCCCAACACGCAAAGCCCGGACAGATTGCCCTCGCGTGGCTGCTGCACAAAGGCCCATCGGTCGTGCCCATTCCCGGCACCAAGCGCCGCGGTTATCTTGAGGAGAACATCGCGTCAGCGACCATCTCCCTCAGTCCGAAACAGATGAAAGCCTTGGACGAGGCTCTGGCACCCAACAAGGTTGCAGGTCCCCGATATGGAGAGGCCGGGATGTCGATGATCGATCGCTAAAGACCTCGATTTCTACGATCCCTGGGGTAACCGTGTCGAGATCGTGGGCTACCGGGGAATCCAATTCTCGAAGGCGCCCTGGGTCATTGCGCCAGCGTTTGTGCGTCCATCGCCGACCTGGGGCGACGTGCATACAGGCCGAAGCTCAAAATAATTGAGTAGCACACCGCGGGGATAGCCAGCGCCATTTTCAGTCCGGCGAGATCCGCAGCATGTCCAGTGATCACTGGAACGACGGCGCCACCGACGATAGCCACGCAGATGATGCCCGACCCGTCAGCCGACCGCGTGCCCAAGCCCTCGCAGGCCAGGGAGAAAATCGTCGGAAACATGATGGAGTTGAACA
>JAXDQN010000638.1:0-4803 GCA_034667865.1 Gammaproteobacteria bacterium | reverse complement strand
TGACGCGCGTCGACCGTGCCAGCATTGTAGCGCCCTTAAAGCTTGGCGCGCGAAGGGCACTGCCGAACGCCGGCGTGCCAGCAGCAGATCCGAGCAGGTGTTTATGACACCGGTGATCTCCTGGCCAAAGATCAACGGCAGTCCAGTTAGGCATAGCAGCAACAAGAACAAGTGCAGGCCAGACTGGTCCAGCGGTGCACAGCGTCTCAGGCACGTAGATGAAGATGGCGACGCACCGCTGAGAAGCCGACTTCGACGCGCTCTAGCAACTCCGCGGCCAAATATTGGCGCGGCAGTAGTCCATACAGGGTTTCCGCGCACCACGCCGACAGAGCAAACACCAGCTCCGCTCAGTCTTCTAAGGGTTTCCCCGGATGTGTAGCCTTTACAAGGACTTCCGCGTGCAAATCCCTCGCCTGATGTTGCATATGTAATATATTTGCTCAATACTTCTTAGCAGAAAAGGTGTTTAGAGTTGTCGTGGCTGGCGCGCTAAACATTCAAACGAGTCTCTTATTGACCGACCTCCAAGATGGTCGGCAATTGTTCTGCTGGCGATGAATGGGGGTTATTCAAATGAACCGAAAAACCGGTATGCATTCTATGCAGGGACGATTGTGGGTCGCAGGATGCGTCGGCTTGGCAATGACGGTCTGTGCGGGTACTGCGTGGTCGGCAAACGACCTCGATACTCCGCAAGCGCGCGACACCGTTCATCGTAACGGCGCGGATACTTTCAATATGGAGTGGTTGGGCCACGACGACCTACAAGGTCGCACGGTCTATCAAACCACGGTGCACACGCAGGCCGGCGGTCGGGTGATTGCCTATGCCGGGCATTTCAACGGAACCATGCTCAACCCGATGACGGGAGCGATGGAAATCAATGGAACGTCCATCGTCGATGTGACCGACCCGCGTCATCCGCGCTATCTCAAGCATTTGATTGCCGATAAGGGCGGCGCGCGCATGGCGAAACTTTGCGACGGCAACGAACTGCCGCATGGCATTCGCGGCAAGACTTATCTGTTGCGTGAAAACGGCGCGGTCTCGCAGGAAGTGTGGGATGTGACCGATCCGGCCAAACCCGTATTGGTGGCGACGCCAGTCACGGGCCAGGACGTCACTCATCGCAACTGGTGGGACTGCAAGACGGGTATCGCTTACATCGTGGCCGGCGCCACCAAGCCGAGCGATCCGGCTTTCGATGGTTGGAATACCAACAGCAACCCGAGTCAGCATCTGAAGATCTATGACCTGAGCGATCCGGCGCATCCGCATTACATCATGGACTTCGGCTATCCGGGTCAGAATCCTGGCTCCAAGTTCCTGATGCCCGGCACGGAAGACACCACCAAAGTCGTGCCGCCCGGCGTGCACGGACCGATTGTGGTCAGCACCTTGAGGGGCAAAGCCATCAACCGCTTGTACATGCCCTATGGCGTAGGCTCGAACGGCATCATTCAAATCAACGACCTGACCAAAGTGCTGCCGCCTCCGTACGGCACCGGCTCGTATGCGAACGTGAAGAAGCCCACGGACGCAGAGCTGCTGCAGGGTCAGATCGGTGTGGTGTACATGCCAGGCGTTGAAGGCGGCCACTCGGCCATGCCGCTCTATGACATTCCGTTGAAGCAGTATAAAAACTTCACCAACAACAATGTGCGCGACATCATGGCGGTGAGCTCGGAAGAAACCGACAACCGTTGCACCGGATCGCCTCACTTGATGTACCTGCTGGACATCACCAGCAAGATCGGTCAAGGCGGCGACACCAGCGCGGAACAGCATCCCTGGCCGATTTCGACGGTCACAGTGGATGATTTTTCGGCGCGACCCAACTTTTGCTCGCGCGGCACCCGTTTCGGTGTTCACTCGCCGGCCGAGAATTTCGACGACCCGACCTACGCGCGTCTGCTGACCAGCGCCTGGTTCGACGCCGGTATTCGCGTCACCGACATTCGCGATCCGTATCACCCGAAAGAAGTGGCGCATTTCATCGCCCCCATCACCAAGTTCACCCAGCCGAGCTCGGCGGTGATCAATGGCGTCACCGTGTCGGCGCTGGACGTGTCCTGCGATAACACGGATGTCGACAATCGCGGCATTCGATATTGCGGCGACCGCGTAGGCGGTGGTCTCGATATCGCGCGCCTCACCGGTGATGCAGAGCAAATTGCGAATGGCAACGACGATGACGATGATCACGGCGGTGGTCGAGATCACGACAATCGGGGCTATTGAAGTACAAGTTGACTGATCGAAGCTCGAGCGGCGCCCGATGGTTGGGCGCCGCTCTTACAATTTTCTGCCTGCCGGGGTTGGCTGCCGAGGGTCTGACGGTCATTTCCTTTGGCCGGGCCGATCGCGCCGCGCTGGCCGCTGCTTACGTGGACCCTTTCGGCAAATCCACGGGTATCGGCACGCATTCCCTGTCTTATGACGGCCAGGTCACCGAGCTCACGCAAATGGTGAATGCCGGCAAGCCGGTGTGGGATGTGATGCAAGTCGAATCACGGACGCTGCAACTGGGGTGTCAGCAGGGTCTGTTTGAGAAGATCGACCTGACTAGGATTGCCGGTGTCCAATCCTTGATCCCAGGCGCAGTGACCGAGTGCGGGGTTGGAATTTTCACCTGGGCGCAAGCCTTGGTGTACACCGATGAATTGCATGAAGCACCGCGTTCCTGGGCTGACTTCTGGGACATCAAGAAATATCCGGGCAAGCGTGGCCTGCGACACAGCGCAAAGTACACGTTGGAAATTGCGTTGCTGGCCGACGGAGTTGCGCCTAAGGATGTGTATCGCACGCTGGCTACCGAGGCCGGCGTGCAGCGTGCGTTTCATAAATTGGACCAGATCGCCAAGCACACCATTTGGTGGGAAGCAGCGGCGCAACCAGCAGCATTGTTGGAAGCTGGATGGGTGAGCATGACTTCAGGCTACACCTTGTGGTTCGACCCAGAACAGGAGCGCAACCGCCACGCCAAGATTTCGTGGCGCCAGAGTTTGTATGACATCGACAGTTGGGCAATTCCCAAAGGGTCGCCCAGACGCGCTGACGCGTACCGCTTCATTGCCTTCGCCAGCACGCCGCAGCAACAGAAGGTCTTTTCGGAACAACTAGCTTATGGCCCGACCAATCGGGAGGCGCTGCCCTTGCTGCCGGCGCGCCAGAGCAACTCGCTGCCATCGTCGGCATCGACCCTGGCCGATGCGCTGCATATCGACACCAAATTCTGGATCGACCATGGCGATGCGCTCGAGAAGCGCTTCAACGCCTGGGCGCCCGCCGTATGCCGTCAACAGATCGACGAAGACGACGATGACTACTTCGATCAGCCGATTTGTCAGGACCCGCAGGGCAATATGCGCGTCAACCACGGTTCGATGGCTGCGAGCGCGATTGGCCAACCGGGCAATCCTCATGAGGTGTCGCGCACCATCAACGTGAGCCTGAGCGATAACATGCGGTTTAGTCCCGATCACATCCAAGTGAAAACGGGGGAGACCGTGCGCTTCGTGCTGCAGAATGAGGGCAAACTCAGGCATGAGTTGGTATTGGGAGAACCCGACGCGTTGCGCCGCCATGCCGCCATGATGCTGGCGATGCCGGACATGCAGCATAGCGGGCCCAACATGGCCAGCCTGGCGCCCGGCGAACACGGCGAATTGGTGTGGAGATTTACGCGCACAGGTTCGGTGGCCTTTGCCTGCCTGCAGAGCGGACATCTGGAAGCTGGAATGAAGGGCGCCGTCGCGGTGCAGTGAGGAATTATTAGCCCGGGCTATCGCTATCTTGAAGACCTACAAGGGATTTCCGCACGGCATGCGCACGACGGAAGCCGAGACCATCAATAAGGATTTGCTGGCCTTCATCAAATCTTAACGCCTCGGGTTTTTCGATCAATGAGAGTGAAGGCGCAAATCGAGCCTAACAAACAGGCGAGTGCGCCGCAGGCCATTGCTGCATGAAACGCGTGCAACAGTTGCGCGCCCTCGCTGGAAAACACTGCTCCCAACAATGCCGTCGCCAACAGCCCGCCGATGCGGGCTATCGCACTATTGAATCCCGACGCAGACCCGGTGTGTTTACTATCGACTGAGGCCAGCACGGCCGTCGTCAGTGGAGCAACTGCGATGGCCATGCCGATCGCAATCAGCACTATCATCGGCAGAACATCGAGCCAGTAGTTCGCGTCGGTGCTCACCCGGAACGCCAAACAGAAGCCGATAGCGACTAAGAATGATCCGAGTGCGAGAGGCAGTCGCGCGCCTACTCGTACTGCAATCGGCCCGATAAAAGGCGACCCCGCCGCCAGCACCAGCGGCAGCGGCAGCAGGGCGGATCCTGCACTCGTGCCGGTGTACCCCGCCGATTGAATCAGCACGAAGGGCACCAGCACGAACACCACGCCCAGCGCTCCATACAACAATAGCGTAAACAAGGTGAGACCAACAAAGCTGCGCGAAGCAAATAACGCCAGCGGCATCATGGCGCGATTGCCGCGGCGACCTTCCAACCAAACAAACCCCAGCAGCGTCAGCACCGCGGCAACAACGGCGCCACCCACGGCCATAGACCAGCCAGACGGACCGGAGCCGATAGTTAGTGCCCAGGTCAGTGCGGCCAGTCCCATCGTGGCCAGAAATCCACCGGCGGCATCCAGCATGCCATTTGCTGCGCGGCTATCTCGCGGAATGTAGCGCCAGGCAAGTCCGATCGCTGTGGCGGCCAGCGGGACGTTGATCAGAAATATGCTGCGCCAGCTGCCGAGATCAATCAGCCAGCCGCCGAGCACGG
>JAXDQN010000637.1:0-3075 GCA_034667865.1 Gammaproteobacteria bacterium | reverse complement strand
ATTCCTATCTTGATAATATATTTTATCAATATAAGACGCGCCGTCATCTGCCCGGCGGTCAACCTGACCGTGTGACTCACCCGCACGTGAGTCCGTGGAAAGGACTTCCTTCTTTTTGGGGCTCTCTTCTTAATCCTCTCGCACTTAGGAGCTTAGAACCCCGGCGGCGTTTCCCCAGAAACATTGAATGCGTGTTCCAGCGCCAACCCCACACGCGCAATCGTGCCCTCATCGAACAGCCGTCCGACCAGCGTCACGCCATGCGGCACGCGCCGGGGAGGGTTGAAACGCGGCAGCGGCTTCTTCGGATCCGGCGCCCAATCGCTGCGTGCTTCGGAAACCTGCACGAAACCGGCGCGCAGCGTCAGCGATGGCAGGCCGACGAAATTGCCGATGGTGAGTATTTCATCGCGCAGCGACGGCACCAGCAGCAGGTCCACCTGCGATAGTACTCTCTGCATCTCTTGTGCGACCGCCCGCCGGAATCGGTCCGCCTGGACAAAATCGACGGCAGAGATAAAGCGCGCCTGCCGAAAGCTATTCGGCCATGCGTCCGGCGTCTGCACTTTCAACAAATCCACCCGGCGGCTTAAGGTTAACTCCTCGAACGCTGCGCCGGCTTCGGCAAACAAGATCGCGTTCAACGAGTCATAGGGCCAATCCGGGATTTTGACTTCGACCGCATGCATTCCCAGCTGCTCGATTTGCTTCAACGCTGCGCGATCGACGTCGGTGGCGCCGTCTCCGCTCATCCAGCCCGGAAAAAAGCCAACCCGCAGTCCCTTGATCGGCCGGTTGACGTCGAAATTCAATGAGCTGGGAGTGCTGGCGAGATCACCGGGGTCCGCACCGGAAATCGCGTGTAATACCAGCATGGTGTCTTCGACGCTGCGCGCAATCGGTCCCAGTTTGTCGAGAGACCAGGCCAGGGTCATCGAACCGGTGCGCGGCACCCGCCCAAAGGTAGGACGCAGTCCGGTGAGTCCGCAGCGCATGGTCGGGGCGACGATGCTGCCTTCGGTCTCACTGCCGATAGAAAATGCCACCAAGCCCGCGGCCGTCGCCGCGCCAGGCCCGGCGCTCGAGCCCGAAGAGCCTTCTTCCAGCAGCCAGGGATTCATGGTTTGGCCGCCAAACCAGATATCGTTCAATGCCAGAGCGCCGAGGCTGAGCTTGGCAATTAGAACTGCGCCGGCCTCGTGCAGGCGTTGCACCACCACGGCATCCTTCTGCGGTATGCGGTCCCTGAAGGGTTCGGCGCCATACGTGGTGCGGATGCCCGCGGTGTCCAGTAAATCCTTGCCGCCCCAGGGGATGCCATGCAGCGCGCCGCGATACTTGCCCGCCGCGATTTCGGCGTCGGCGCGTTTGGCCTGTTGGAGGGCCAGATCCGACGTCAATGTGATCACGCAGCGCAGTTTCGGATCGAAGCGCGCGATGCGGTCCAGGTAGATGTGAGTCAGCCGCTCAGATGACAACTGCCGGGACTGTATCCAACGAGACAGCTTCCACACGGGGGAGAATGCGATGTCCCTATCGGCGGCGGGCAGAGGTCCGGGATTGGACTCGGTGCGCACGAAATGGTCTTGCGATGGCAGGGGTGGATGGCCGGGCAGCAGCGGATTGCATTGCGAGTAGGGCGCCAGGGTCTCGTCCAACGATACCTTGCGCGGTCCCGTGCGCCGCTCGTATAACGCCGCCATACTGACGCGCCAATTGCCGGCTGCCTGGCTGCGTTCCGCCTCCGTAAGCTCAATCTGCACCAGCTTCTGCGCTTCGACGAAAGTGGCGGGCGTCACCTCGGGTCCAACCGGCGGAGCGGTGCCGAAAGCGCTGGGGGCGCCAGGTGGAGTCTCGTCGGCAACGGCCAATTCAGCGGCGCCCATCGAGGCCAGCAGGGCGGCCGAGGAGGAGACGAGAAACTCACGACGCGATTTCATCATGCGCTATCCCTTTATTTATATATCGACGGTACGATCTCTCGCATTCTATCGCGAGAAGATGAGGTCTGGAGTCCTGACGACGTCAGGCCTGCTCGGGTAGTGCGCCAAACTGCGCCGGCTGGTCACGCCAGATCTGATGACAGCGCTGTGCTGCCGTGACGGGACAGCAACTCGACAGATCGATAGTGAGGTCGGTCGGCTTCAGGGGCCGATACAGGTCGGGATTGGAGGCGTGAAACAGCGCTACCGTAGGTACCGAGGTCGAACTTGCGAGGTGCATGGGGCCGGTATCGGTTGAGATGAACATCCGGGTTGCAGAGATCGTCGCCGCGAGGTCGCGCAGCGATGGCGAGGCCAGCGCGGGAAATCGCGTGTCTGCCTGCCCCGCGCGCGACAGCGACAGAAACTCTACGGGCAGCGCGTTGGGTTCCAGTCCTAAAAAGGCGTCCCAGAACCTGAGCCACCATGTGCTGTCGATGACCTTAAAGTTGGCGGCGTGGGAATAGTAGCCAAACACGTACGTGTGCCGGGACTTGCGCTTTCCCGCCACCGCATCTGCCAAGAGCCTGTGCCCTCGTTGCGTCTCCGTGGGATCAATGGGCAACCATAAACGCACGCTGCGCGGATCGTAGGGCATACCGAATATGCGGGTCATCAGCAGTACGGCGCGCGCGGCTTCATGGGCTGCGGCTACTTCCGGCGCATCGACGATGGCATGGGTCAACGGCGCCCACTGCGACCGGGTGGCAAAACCCAATCGATAGCGGGCGCGGGTCAGCGTTAGCGCGATGCGGCCGCTGGTCGATTCCGGCACCGGATCGATCACCAAATCGTAGCGGGTGGATCGCAACGCGCGCAGCGCCTCGAAGAACCGGCGCACTGCGGTGACTTTTTGCGGGATGATGATGGTGCGGCGAACACCGGGCAGATTCTGCAGCAGCTCGGCCGCCTGTCGATGCGCTACAAACAGGTCGATGGACGCATGGGGCAGCAGTTCATGCAAGGCGCGGATGGCGGGCGTCAGAAACAGTGTGTTGCCGAGTCGCCGATTGACGCGGCAAATAAGCACGCTCGACACTTCATGCGGGGCGAGATAATGGGCGTATTGACGCGGGCCGGCCATACGGGCCCA
>JAXDQN010000636.1:0-2740 GCA_034667865.1 Gammaproteobacteria bacterium | reverse complement strand
AGCAACATCGATCCGGTGCAAACCGAGCCGATGCGCCGAATCCGCCCTGCCACGCTTTTCAACCAATGGACGATTTGAATCCCAGTCTCGTCATTTTCCACCGCATCTCCGCCGGCGACCAACAACGTGTCGATATCACCTCGAACGCGGCGAAAAGTTTGGTGCGCCACGATCTGCAAGCCGCAATTTGTAACGAGCAAAGCCTTCGGGGAGCTGGTGATGATTTCAACGGAATATATTGCCTTCGAGCCAGGCTGTTGCTGGAGAAACAATTCATTGGCGCGAGTGAAAACTTGGAATGGCCCGGCGACGTCAAGAATCTGGCTGCCGGGTGCCGCGACCAACAGAACACGGCGCGCTTGAGCGGGCGGTTTCGGACTGAACGATCGCTTCATTCGGACGATGTTAGGGAATTCCGCAGCCCGTAGCCCGTAGCCCGTAGCCATCACGATGATGCCATCGCCCGCTGCGGCTCCCGCGGAAACTTTAGATCACCCAACGCGCAATTTTTTCAGGATCCGAATCGAACAGCTTCTTGTGATCCGGGCTGCAGAAAATGTAGCTCTTGCCCGCGTATGCGGACTTAGGCGCGACCTTGAGGTCCACATCCATAGCGCATACAGCACATGCCGGATGCTCGGCGCTTGAGCGCACATAGGCGTATTCCGCGTTGGACGCCGGGTTCTTCCAGCCTTGCCCCTGATATTCCATCCCGAAGGCCGTCGCTTGCGCAACATGGCGACCGAAGTAGCGTTCCACGACACGCAGCGACAGATCGATCCCGGAGGAAAGTCCGCCCGCGCTGGCCAGATTGCCCTCTTCGACGAACCGAGCTCCACGCTGGACGCGGATATCCGGAAAAGCAGCGGCAAAATCCCAGTACGAACTGTGATGCGTCGTCGCAGCCTTGCCGGACAACAAGCCGGTTTGCGCCAACAGAAAAGCACCGGTGCAAACCGACATGGTTACATCGGTGCTGCGCGTCGACTTGCGAATCCATTCGAGTACCGCTTCGCTGGGGTCGCTCTGCGCCGGAATGACGATGATCTTGGGAGCAGGCGCCGTCGTCAGCGTATACCCAGGCACGATCTTCATGCCGCCGCTGGCGTGCACCGGCTTGGTGGTTTCTGCAACGGTGTAAAGACTGAATGCGCTTTCAGAGGTCGCCGGATTGGTGACGTTCTCGAAGACTTCCCACGGACCACAGAAGTCGATGATGACCGCTTCATCCGATATGAGGAAGGCCACCGGGATTTTGCCTCGGGCGGGCGGCTGCAGCGGCTGCAGCGCATCGCTCTTGATCGGTGCTGCGGCCGCGGAAAGCTTGCTGGCCGCGGAGAATGGAATTGCGGCTGCGATTCCGAGGGCGGCAGTATTTCGTAGTAGATCTCTTCTATCCATCGTTCTGTACTCTTTTATAAATTGGGGGTGAATTTCTGTAAGGTTTCTGACGTCGAAGCGCCTAGTTGGCGCGCGCCGTCACCAAGCGCACCAGAAATTGCTTGGCGTCCGCGGTCGGCTCGACCGTCAAGGCGCCCTGCCAATGGTGGCCGTCTTTGTCATTGAATCTCAGGCCGGCCTTGAGCGGTCCGGACGAGGCCATGTGAAAGCTGCCGGGACTCCATAGGCCGTCGGCGGCATAGGCCTTCTCATAGGCCGCCTGCGCCATGCTGAGGAACTCGGGCGCCGACAGTTTTGTCTTGACCCAAGTGAGCCTTTCCCAGTGGTCCTTGTCGCCTTTGCGTCGTCCGGCGATCGGCTCGCCGATGCTGCTAAGGTCGATGCTGGGGATCAGACGATCGGCCATGGCGCCGCGCACATAGGGGTGGTTGGGCTGCCAGTCGTATTCGATTCCAAGCGCGACGCTCTGTGCAGCATCCTCGCCATCCATGACGGCAATCACGTGGAGCGCTCCATCGATGCCCGCCGACAAGCCGGCCGTGGTGATGATCTTGCCGTCATCGATGACGCGTTCATCGTTGAGCACCTTGATCTGCGGGTATGTCTGGCGCATGCGAAGCATGTTTCCGGCCGTGGTGGTGGCGCGTAGACCGTCCAGCAGCCCCGTATTGGCCAAGGTGAAGGCACCGTTGCAAACCGACATGGTGTGCTGATCGTGCGCATGCTGATGCCTGATCCATGCCACCGCCGCGCTGTCGCTTGGCGCCTCGTAGCCGCCGCCGGGGATGACCACGATGTCGGCCTGTGGCGCGTCTGAGAAGGTGTATTTGGGCGTGAGCTTGATGCCGTCACCGGCGGCAGTTGTCACGGGATGTTTCGTCGCCGCCACGGTGAACACATCGTAGCCGGCGTCGGCGAAAACTTCGTACGGGCCTGAATAATCGATGATCTGAACGCCATCAAAAATTAGAATGGCGACCTTTTTGGGCACGGCTGCGGCGGCAGCGGTCTGCTCGGCAGACACTGCAGCTGGAACGCTGCCGAAAAAGATGCCTGCCATCGTCATGCAGGAAAGGATGCGGGCCGTAATGCCCCTGGGATTCATTGAATTAGTCACGAAAATCTCCAGCGCCAGTTGACGCTTTACCTCAAATTGATAGGGCTGGGGCGCGCAGGGACCAAAGGCTCCTGGCCGCGATCAGCAAATGAATATCAATTCAGGCGAGAGACGGTGGACCGCGAGACTGGTGAGCACGCCGCAGCCGTATGCCCAGGCGCAGAGCTTCGAATCCGACCACAGACTGGGAGACGATTTGACCGGCAGGTTCATAGCCGATGA
>JAXDQN010000635.1:0-9720 GCA_034667865.1 Gammaproteobacteria bacterium | reverse complement strand
GTGCCGTTTCGCGTCATTACGCCGAAGCAGGTGCGCGACCTATGGCCCTTGATCGATTTGGGCGACGGCGTGACAACACCGAAGATCGTTGGCGCCCTCTACCATCCGGATGATGGGCACATAGCGCCGGCAGATCTGACCATGGCGTTGCGCAAGGGCGCTCGAATGCGCGGCGCCGACATCCACGAACAAACCGAAGTGACGGCGGTGAAACGCACCGCCTCCGGGGAATGGCAGGTCATCACCAACAAGGGCGACATCGTCGCCGAGCACGTGGTGTGCGCCACTGGAAACTATGCCCGGCAAACGGGCCGCATGTTCGGCATCAATGTGCCGTCAATTCCCGTGGAACATCAGTACATTGTTTACGATGAGTCACCGGAACTGAAAGAATATCGCCTGGGCGGCGGCCGCGAGCTGGCGGTGCTGCGCGAATCGGACCAGTCCTATTATTTGCGCGAAGAGCGCATGGGCTGGATTTTGGGACCCTATGAATCCGGTGCGCCGGCAAGATTTGCCGATGGCGTCCCGGAGTGGTTCGGCAAAAATCTTTTCGAAGGAGACCTCGAACGGCTGCTGCCGCACATCGAAGCCGCCCAGCGGCGGGTGCCGTCGTTGGCCACCTGCGGCATCAAAGACATCGTCAACGGACCGATTGCCTATACCCCCGATGGCAGTCCTCTGATCGGGCCCGCCTGGGGGGTGCGCAACCTGTGGCTCAATGAGGGACATAGTTTCGGCATCACCGCTGCCGGCGGATCCGGCTGGCAGCTGGCTGAGTGGATCGTCGAGGGTGAACCCGGCATCGACATGATGGCGGCCGATCCACGCCGCTACGGCCCTTACACCAGCAAGCGCTATGTGGTGCAAAAGAACGAAGAAACCTACCGCAATGTGTTCGTCACTCATTTTCCCGATGAGGAACGGCCGGATGCACGGCCGGCCAAGACCAGTCCGATTTACGACAAATTGGCGCGCATGGGTGCCGTGTTCGGTCAGCGTTACGGTTGGGAGCGGGCCAATTGGTTTGCACCGCCGGGCGTGGAGCCCAAGGATCAGTGGAGTTTTCGCCGCTCCAACTATTTCGAACATGTCGGCAATGAGGCATTGCAGCTGCGCTTGCGAGTCGGCGTCATCGATCTGACGCCGTTCACCAAGCATGAAGTGACCGGGCCGGGCGCGGAAGCTTGGTTGGACGGCTTGGTGGCCAACAAAGTGCCGACCCGGATCGGGCGCATCGCGCTGTGCCATGCCCTCACCCGCCGCGGTGGCATTCGCTCTGAGTTCACCATCACCAAAATTGCCGAGCAGCACTACTACGTGGTGAGCGCCGGCGCCGCCGAGCGCTACGACAGCGATTATTTGCAGCACAATCTGCCGCAGGATCACACTGTCAGCTTGCGCAATGTCACCATGAACCGCGGCTGTTTCGTCGTCGCCGGCCCGCGCTCACGCGAGGTGCTGGCACGATTGGTCGACGGACCATTGGACAATGCGGCTTTTCCCTGGCTGACCGGCCGGGTGGCCGAAGTTGGACTGGCCACCGATGTGTATCTGCTGCGCGTCAATTTTGTCGGCGCATTGGGCTGGGAGCTGCATTTTCCGATCGAGTACGCGCATCACCTGTTCGATGCGCTGTTCGCGGCCGGTGCAGAGTTCAACATCGCCATGGCCGGCATGCGCGCCATGGAATCGTTGCGGCTGGAGAAATCCTACCGCATGTGGGGCAGCGACTTGACCCCGGATTACACGCCCTTCGAGGCGGGCCTGGAGCGATTCGTGCGGCTCAATAAGGGTGAGTTCATCGGCAAAGCGGCCTTGGAAAAGCAATTGGCGGCCGGCGTCCCGCATCGCTTCATTACCTTCGAGGTGCACGATGTAGCGGATGCCGATCCGCTGGGAAACGAGCCGCTGTTCGATCTCAAGGGCAACATCGTGGGTCGAGCCACCGCAGGCTACTACGGGCATGCCCTGCGCAAGAGTTTGGGTTTGGGCTACATCAAACCTGAATTCGCCGCGGTCGGCAGCAGTATCGAAATTGAAATCTTGGGAGAGCGCAAGCGCGCCACCGTTCTGGTCGATTCGCCCTACGATCCGGAGAACAAGGATCTGAAGGCGTGAGCGGTCCCGGCAAGCAGGGTTTCTCCGGCTTCGCGCTGCTGCGTCGGGCTCTATCCGGCCATCGTGACTGGCAGCCGCAGTGGCGCAAAGCCATACCGAAACCGGCCTACGACGCCGTCATCGTCGGCGGCGGCGGCCATGGCTTGGGCGCCGCGTACTACTTGGCCAAAGAACATGGCCTGAGCAATATTGCGGTGCTGGAAAAAGGTTGGATCGGCGGCGGCAACACCGGCCGCAACACCACCATCATTCGTTCCAATTATTTGTTCGATGCCAGCGCCGCGCTTTATGACCATTCGGTCAAGCTGTGGGAAGGCCTGTCGCAGGCGCTGAACTACAACGTCATGTTCTCGCCGCGCGGCGTCATGATGTTGGCGCACACCGTGCACGACATTCAGGTGTTCAAGCGGCATGTGCATGCCAATCGCTGCAGCGGGGTCGACAATGAATGGCTGGAACCTGAACAGGCCAAAATGTTTTGCCCGCCGCTGAACATCGAGGCCAACATTCGCTACCCCGTTTTGGGCGCCGCCCTGCAGCGTCGCGGGGGCACCGCCCGCCACGATGCCGTCGCCTGGGGGTATGCCCGCGCAGCCGATGCCCTCGGCGTCGACATCATTGAAAACTGCGAGGTCGGTGGAATTGTCCGCAATGCGCAAGGCGCGGTCGAGGCGCTGGAAACTAATCGCGGGTTGATCCGCTGCGGCAAGGTGGGCGTGTCCGCTGCCGGTCACACCAGCGTCGTCCTGGGACTGGCAGGCGTCAAACTACCATTGGAGAGTTTCCCGCTGCAGGCGCTGGTATCCGAGCCCATCAAGCCTATCTTCCCTTGCGTGGTGATGTCGAACACCATTCATGCCTACATCAGTCAGTCGGACAAAGGCGAGCTGGTCATCGGCGCCGGCACCGACGCATATACCTCCTACACGCAGCGCGGCGCGTTGCATGTCAACACGCACACACTGGATGCGATCTGCGAGCTGTTCCCTACTTTTCGCCGGCTGGCGATGATGCGCAATTGGGGCGGCATCGTCGATGTGACGCCGGACCGCTCACCCATTATCGCGAAGACCCCGGTGCGGGGTCTGTACGTGAATTGCGGCTGGGGCACCGGCGGCTTCAAAGCCACGCCCGGCGCCGCACATGTGTTTGCCTGGACCATTGCGCGGGATGAGCCGCATCCGATCAATGCGCCCTTCACCATCGAGCGCTTCCGCGACGGCCATTTGATCGATGAAGCCGCCGCTGCGGCCGTGGCGCACTGAGCCATGCTGCTGATCGACTGTCCTTTTTGCGGCCGGCGACCTGAGATCGAATTCACCCACGGGGGTCAGGCGCACCTCGCGCGGCCTGAACGGCCGGCCGAACTTGACGATCAAGCCTGGGCAGATTTTTTGTACATGCGCAGCAACATCAAAGGGCCTTATGCGGAGCGCTGGCGCCACGCACGCGGCTGTGGTCGATTCTTCAACGCGCTGCGCGATACCACCACGGACCATTTCCTCGCCACGTATCGTTGCGGCGAGCCGCCGCCCTCGCCATGAAGTTTCGCACGCCTACCGGCGGCCGCATCGAGCGCAGCCGCGCTGTACGCTTCACCTTTAACGGTGAAGGCTTCGATGGATTTCATGGCGACACCTTGGCGTCCGCCCTGCTCTCCCATGGCGTGCATTTGACCGGGCGCTCCTTCAAGTACCACCGGCCGCGAGGGATATTCTCTTCCGGTGCCGAGGAACCCAATGCGCTGGTCACGGTGCGGCGCGATGCTGCTCGCATCACCCCGAATTTGCGCGCCACCCAGGTCGAACTGTACGAGGGTCTGTCTGCGCTAAGCCAAAATCACTGGCCTGCGTTGTCGCACGACATCGGCCGCGTCAACGACTGGCTGTCGCCGCTGTTTCCCGCCGGGTTCTACTACAAGACCTTCATGTGGCCGCGCCAGGCATGGAAGCATGTGTACGAACCGCTCATTCGTCGCGCCGCCGGATTGGGTCGCGCACCGACGCTGCCGGATCCCGACCGCTATGCGCAGCGCTACGCGCACTGCGATGTGCTCATTGTCGGCGGCGGGCCCGCAGGAATCGCGGCGGCGCTGGCTGCGGCGCAAAGCGGCGCGCGCGTCATTCTGTGCGATGAGTCGGCCGAGTTTGGCGGCAGCTTATTGCGAGAGCGCGCGAGCATCAATGGTCAGTCGAGCGATGCCTGGCTGCAACAGTCTTTGGCCAGCCTGGCGCAGAATGACCGCGTGGTGCTGCTGAATCGAACCACAGCTTTTGGCTACTTCCCGCATAATTTCCTCGGACTCAATCAGCGGCTCACCGATCACTTGAGCGACGCTGCGGCAAAACCGCGAGAGCGGCTGTGGCAGATTCGCGCCGCGCGCGTCATCCTGGCCACGGGCGCCATCGAACGCCCGCTGATTTTCCCCGGCAACGATCGGCCGGGGATTATGCTGGCCGGGGCCGCTCAAAGTTACCTGAATCGTTTCGGCGTGCGCGTCGGCGAGCGCGCTGTGCTGGTGACGAGCAGCGACGATGCCTACCAAGCGGCGCTGGACCTCCAATTGGGAGGTGTGGCGGTGGTTGCGATTGCCGACGTGCGCGCCCATGCCCCGGGCGCGCTGCCGCAGAGCGCGCGAAATCTCGGGTTGAGCGTCCGGACCAACGCCACGGTGCTGGGCACTGCGGGCAACCTGCGCGTCAAGCGCATCGCACTCGGCAAAGTTGTCGACGGACGAGTTCAGCACGACGAAACCATCGCCTGCGACGCCGTACTCATGTCCGGCGGTTACACTCCCAGCGTGCATTTGTTTTCCCAGTCGCGCGGCAAGCTGCTGTGGGATGCCTCGTTGCAAGCCTTTCTTCCGGGAGCGGCGGCGGAGAATTGCCGTTGCGTGGGCGCGTGCCGCGGGATCTTTGCTCTTTACGAGGTACTGGCTGATGGGGCCGCTGCCGGCGCCGACGCGCCGCCGGCTCAATTGGCGATCGACAGTAATGCACGGCAGTGCAGCGCATGGCTGGGGGAGTTGCCGCGTGCGGCTGACTCTAGCGGCCCCAAAGCGTTTGTCGATTGGCAACACGATGTCACCACACGCGATCTGCAGCTGGCGACCAGAGAGGGCTTTCATTCCATCGAACACGTCAAACGCTACACCACGATGGGGATGGCGACCGACCAGGGCAAGACCTCGAACTTAAACGCGCTGTCCATCGTGGCCGGCAGCCTCGACCGGTCCATCCCCGAGGTGGGACTGACTACTTTCCGCATGCCGTATACGCCGGTCACTTTCGGCAGCATGGCCGGAATCTCACGCGGCGATCTGTTCGATCCGGTACGCATGACGCCGATTCATCCTTGGGCACGGGGTCGCGGCGCCGTGTTCGAGAATGTCGGCTTGTGGAAACGGGCGCGCTACTTTCCGTGCGGCAGCGAAGATATGCACGCGGCAGTCGCCCGTGAATGCCTGGCGGTGCGCAGTCACTGCGGTCTGTTCGATGCCTCGACCTTGGGAAAAATAGAGGTCGTCGGACCGGACGCCGTGGAATTCATGAATCGTTTGTACATCAACAATTGGAGCACGCTGAAGGTCGGCCGCTCGCGCTACGGCATTTTGCTGCGGGAGGATGGCTTTATATTTGACGATGGCGTGGTGGCTCGAACTGCTGCCGACCGGTTTCACGTCACGACGACAACCGGCGGCGCGCCGCGGGTGTTGGCGCTGATGGAGGACTATCGCCAGACCGAGTGGCCACAGCTCAAGGTTTGGCTCACCTCGACCACTGAGCAATGGGCGGTCATCGCGCTGCAAGGCCCGCGCTCACGGCAGGTGCTCGAAGGCCTGGTCGAAGACATCGATATTTCCAACTTGGCATGGCCACACATGGCTGTGGGCCGGGGACGCATCTGCGGCGTGCCCCTCTTGCTGTTTCGCGTCAGCTTTACCGGCGAGCTGGGTTTTGAGCTCAATGTACCCGCCGACCATGCACTGGAAATCTGGCAGGCCGTGTACGCGGCGGGTGCCGCCCATGGCATTACCGAATACGGCACTGAAACCATGCATGTGCTGCGCGCCGAAAAGGGCTACATCATCGTCGGCCAAGATACCGACGGCACGGTGACCCCGGACGATGCCGGACTCACATGGGCCATTGGCAAGAATAAACCTGACTTCGTCGGCAAGCGTTCCCTGGAACGCGCATCGATGCGGGCGGCTGATCGGAAACAGCTGGTGGGCTTGCGCAGCCGGGATGGCCGTACGGTGTTGGAAGAAGGCGCGCAAATTGCCGAACAGCCGAATCATGCGCCGAGCCAGCCGCTTTTGGGGCATGTCACGTCCGCCTATGCCAGTAGCGTGCTCAAAGCACCGATTGCTCTCGGCATGGTCGCGGGCGGACGCGCTCGCATCGGTCAGACATTGTTCGTACCCATGCCGCGCGGCGAAATCGCGGTGGAAGTGACATCGCCGGTTTTTTACGATTCTGAAGGCACGCACATCAATGAATAGCCAGTGGCTGCGTCGATTGCCTGCGGCCACGCGCTTCATCTTTCAAGGCGACGCGACGGCCCGCGCCGCCGCTGCCTCGATTTGGAATGTGGGGTTATCGGAAGTTGCCTGCCGGGCCATGGAGAATGGCACGCGGGCGGCGCTGTGGCTCGGACCCGAAGAATACCTGCTGTGGGATAGCGACAGATCGAGCCCCGACCCGGCAGCAAGTCTTCTCGAACTCCAGCGCCAGCATGCTTGTTCGGTGGTGGATGTCACCCACCGTCAAGTTGCTTGGGAGATCTCCGGAGCCTTCGCTGAGACGATCTTGGCAGGGGCTTGCCCACTTGACTTAGACGCTGCGCATTTCCCGGTTGGCATGTGCACGAGGACCCTGCTCGCCAAAGCAGACAGCATTGTTTGGCGTCGCCAAACCGACGTATTTCATCTCGAGGCCTGGCGCTCCTTCGCCCCCTACGTAACGGCGTTACTTGCCGAAATCGCGTGCGGATACGATCTGCCTTAAACGGCTATTCAATCGTTTAATCCACGCTGTGGCCGTGATTTTGGATTACTAATATCCCGTATATCATTCATTTATAAGATTTTTATAAGAGATGATCTAATCTTGCGTCTGTGCGTGGCTTGAGACAAGATAGATCCGAGTCTAGACATCGCGACGGTTGATCGAACGTTCAATGCGTTCGTGGGAAAGATCGGCGCTACAAAATCAGGGGATAGCATGCGAATCATCGTGTCGACTCTGTTGTTAGCGACCTTGAGCGCAGCGCCACTTTTAGTCCTAGCCGCTATCGCACCCGCAACTGGGGAAGGTGCGAGCGACAGCTCAAACGAGTTGGCAGAAATCACCGTCACGGCGCGCAAAAAAGATGAGACCGCGATGAACGTGCCGGTCAGCATCACCGCCTTCTCACAAAAGTCCTTGGAGAATCTGAACATCAATTCTTTCGAAGACTACGCCACCAAGGTACCGAACCTGTCGTTCTCCTACGGGACGGCCAACTGGGGCTTCGTGGATTCGCGCACGGTGGCGATCCGCGGTATTCAGGGCTTCGGCACTACCGGCGTGTATATCGATGACACGCCAGTCCCCGACTCGCTCGATCCTCGAGTAGCGGACATCCAGCAAATTGAAATCGACAAGGGACCGCAGGGACCACTATTCGGACAGGGCTCCTTGGGCGGCGTGTTGCGCATGATCACCGTCCAACCCACCCCCGGCAAAGACGACATACATACCAGCGCCAAGTTCGGCGGCACTTCAGGGGCCGGATCGCCCGATTATTCCGTCGATGGCGCAGGCTCGCATACCATCAACGATCACTTGGTGGTCCGCGTGGTCGGATTCTATGATCACGAGGGTGGCTTCATCCACCGCGACGCCGTGGACCCCAATACCGGCACCACCCTCTACAACGGCGGCAACTACGGCGCGAATTATTCCTACGGCGGCTCAGTCGCGGTGCGTTGGTTGGTGAATGACGATTTCGATGCGACCTTCCGAGTCATGGCTCAGGAGACGGATTGGCACGGCTGGCAAGCGCCCTATGCGCCCTTGCCCGGTTTCTCAATTCAAAGCTTCACCATGAACCGCACCGATGATGTGGAGGAAATGGCGCGCGACCGCTATTACCTGCCGACCATGACGCTGGAATATCGCGGCAAGGGCTTTAGCGTCCACGAGTCCTTAAGTTACTTCGATCGGCGTGCTACGCAAATCGAAGATGGTACCGAGGGTACGCGTGATGCGTTGAGCGCCGACTGGTCCGGATCATTCCCTGGGATCAGCGCACTGTATGACGACAATCAAGCGTTCCCATGGACCCAGGTGGTGAGCTACCGGCGCACGGTCAGCGAGACGCGCCTTAACTTCGACAAGACTTCGTTTGGGCTTTCCGGCGTCGTGGGACTGTACTTATCGCGCTCGTTTTCGGATACCGAGTTGGATTCGATCAGCATCCCGCTGATTCAGCAACTCGGACTCAATACCAATGCGGCCGTCGGCGGCTCCTACTGCCGCACCACGGCGACCGATACCAGCTGCCCCACCTATGGCAGCGGTCTTGGCTGGACCTCGCAGCAGCCGAGCTATCACCGCGATCAGGCGCTGTTCGGTGAACTGTATTACGACTTCTACAAGTTCGAGCTGACCTTGGGCGGCCGTTACTATCATCAAACACAGACCGGGCACGAACTGGCCGCGGGCGCCTTGAATTTTGCCTACTTGGATCTCGCGGTGCCGAACACTCATCAAAGCGGCTTCGACCCGAAGGTTGCCTTGCGATACAACTTCACGCCCATGGCGATGATGTATGCCTCCTACTCCAAAGGCTTTCGCGGCGGCGGCGCCGGTGTACCACTGCCCAGCGGGCCGGATGCTTTCTTTGCCGCCATCCATCAAACCGTCAACACGCCCACCACTTATAACTCCGACACAGTCGAGAATTTTGAACTCGGCGGCAAAGTTGAGTTTTTCGACAGTCGCCTGGTGTTGACCGGCGCGGTGTTCCAGATGAATTGGGACAACATTCAACAAACCATCAGCGCACCGCAAAGTTACATCACGCTGATCGTGAACGCCGGCGACGCGCGGGTGCGCGGCGGCGAGCTGGAAATTGAAGGCCGCCCGTCTCAGTACATCGATTTGCATGCCGGCGTCGGTGTACAAGAAGCTAAGATCTCCAACGGCGCCCTGTATTGGCAGCCGACTGGATCGCGTGTGTACCAGGTGCCTGATGTCACGGCCAATGCCAGCGCGAGATTCATCGTACCTGTGAATGCCACCTTCACCAGCTTCCTGCAACTGGACGGCAGCTATGTGGGCAACAGTGTGTCAGGCACGGCCGGGTGTCAGCTCAACACAAGCACTGTGCAGTACTTTCCCTGTCCGGCACCGGGCGCCGCCACTGGGGATCTGACCGGCTCGACGCCGGTGCGCGCGGGTTATTCGCTATTCAATGCCTCGATAGGCCTCGAGTGGGGCAAGTCGCAGCTATCCTTCTATGGCACCAACTTGACCAATGCGCGGCCGAACTTGGGCGACATCAATCCGGAATCGTATGCCAAACATGATACGACCACTGGCTTTCTGATTC
>JAXDQN010000634.1:0-19295 GCA_034667865.1 Gammaproteobacteria bacterium | reverse complement strand
GCGCCCTTCATCGAGCAACTGCGCAGCGCTTCTTATAAGCCGGGCGGCGCTATCAAGGCTGCGGCGAGAGAGGCGCACTGCGCCTGAACGGCACGCCAGCTATTCCAAGGCGCAACGATACCTTTGTATTCGGACAGATCAATATCGGTGAGATCATAGGGATCGGGCAGTGATAGCTTGACGACGACGGCGGTGAGCAGGTCGCCCGCTTGGTCCTTAAACTCGGCATAGAGTTCGTTCATGCGCTCAAGCGCTGCCGCGCTTTTTGTCAGGCCGATATGGTGGGAAAGTGCCGCAACGTCGAGATAGTCTCGGGTGGCATTGCGATCAACCACGAGAAAGGTCTTGATGCGCAGCGTCTCCTCAATCGTTGGCAATCGAAGGCGGCGCCCATCCTGCACAACGACCTCCGTCGTTTCGAGCGGCGCAGAGCGTCGCTGGTTGCGCAGTCCGGCAGCGATCTTGTTGACATTCCCCAGCACCATTTTGCCCTTTACACGACGGTGTGTGCGCCAGCCGGCGATGGATTCCAAGGCGCGAATGGCCGCCTCGTAGTTCTTCGCCAGGTCTTTGACGACGTGATCATGGTCAAAAGAAATGCGATGGCCGGCGTGCACGGCCGCGGCGGTGCCTCCCACGAGGATGGCCGCGGGTATTTTCGTCTGCAGCAGCGCGGCATGCGCCAGGAGGGTTTCCCAATCAGGGATTTCCGTTTTCTTGGTCACTCGGCGGCAGCGTCGTGCGATTTGCGTGGGAGCTTGCGCAATAGTGCGGCAAATGCTCGCGCTTTCGGGTCACGCTTACCGAGCGTTTGAGCCACGTCAGTCACTCGACGGGCGATGCGACCGGTCTTATCGGAGTTCATCGCTTGAATGAGGTTGCGCCAGGTACCAATAGTGCCCCGGGTGATGATGTCATCGATAGCGGCCTTGGTGAGCTCGCGGCCGGCCACCTCAGAGAGATGCCGATGCGCCATCAAGGGTTGGTCGAGTTCCAGTGGCCGGGCCTCGAGCACAAGATCCACGGCGGCACAGAGCCGAGCTACTCGTTCAAGCCCGAGTTCGGGTAGCTTGCCGGCCTCGAGGGCCGCCAAGGTTGAGCGGCCGACCGCTGCTTGAGCGGCTAGTTGAGTGAGCGTCAGGCCTTTGGCACGCCGCCGCTCAGCGATGAGATGGCCAATGGTTTGCAGGTTCATTGGTCCAGTATATTGGATTATTACCGGAGAAGTCTAATATATTGGACTTTGATCCGTCTCCGAGTGGCAGGCAGGCCTGAGTCAAGAAGGATATCGCGTCGGTCGTTACAGCACTCAGCCCTGAATCTCGATCGTGACGTGCGAGAGCGCGGGGTACCGCGCCAATTTCGCTCGGTAATAGTCCGCGCTCCGGCCTTCTTTCGGACACACTGACACGATAGCTCCCAGATGACCGGGCCCAAGGCGCCACAGATGCAGATCGGCCAGCGTGCTGCCATCGCTCTCGATGCTCGTTCGCAAATCTTGTGCCAGTCCTCTATCCGGAATCCGATCGAGCAGAATGGCGCCGGTGTCGCGAACGAGTCCGTAGGACCAGCTGGCGATCACGCAGGCCCCGATGATGCCGGCAAATGGGTCCATCCAGAGCCACCCAAACGCGCGAGCGAGCAGCAGCCCAATGATGACCAAGACTGACACGGCCGCGTCCGCCATCACGTGGATAATCGCGGCGCGCATATTGTTGTCACGCCCTGTGGCGCCGTGTCCGTGGTCATGTTCTTCGAAGACGGTCGCGTAAGTGTCGGCGCCGATCTTGATCTGCGTCGTGAATGCATGCGGCTCTGGGATCACTGCCTGCGACTCTAGAAAATTACCGTGCGCGACGAGGGCAAATTCCTGTCGTGTACCATCCGCGCGCACCGTGGTGATGAGCGTCGTTTCGGCGGCAGGCGGAGAACCAGCAGCCGTCCGTAGCCTGAAGCGCGGCGGAACCCCGTCCTCGAAGACCTCGAGGATGAGATCGCCGGAGGGCGTCGCGATCGAGTGCGCCTGGTCGTGACCATGCAGATCGCCGTGACTGTGGCCGTGGTGATGGCCGCTGCTGCTTAGGAGCCACGCGCTTGCGATGTTAACAGCCAGGCCGACGCAGGCGATCGGGATAGCCTCGGCGAAGTGAATCTGGACGGGCGCCAGAATACGGGTCACGGACTCGTAGCCGATCAAGATCGCGATCATCGCGAGCACGATGGCACTGGTGAAACCGGCGAGATCGCCGAATTTACCTGTACCGAAGGTGAAGTTCGCATTCCCGGCATGCCGGCGCGCGTACGTGTAGGCAAGCGCCGCGAGGAGCAGCGCGCCGGCATGCGTACTCATATGCAGACCGTCCGCCACGAGCGCGATCGATCCAAACAGAAGGCCGCCGACAATCTCAATGCACATCATCGCGCCGCACAACCAAATCACGGTCCAGGTCTTGCGTTCACTTTGCGCATGGCCCGCGCCAAGAAAAACGTGTTCATGGAACGCTGGTTCAGCGGTCGCCGGACCAATGGTCGTGGCAGTGCTCACTTCAAATAGGTCCGGATGACGGCAAGCAGCTGCTCTGCCGCTTCCGTTTTCAGAGCCCCCGGATATTTTTCTTCATCGACCAGATGCGAGCGCACATGGTCTTCGACGACTTCAGCCATGAGGCCCGCCATGGCGCCGCGTGCGCCGGCGATAAGGTGCATGACTTGCTCGCACCCCTCCTGGGTGGTTAGGGCGCGTTCGATACCATCGACCTGGCCACGGATGCGGCGCACACGAGCCAGCAACTTTTTTTGATCGCGAGTCGTATGGCTCATAGGCGAACCATAGCATACCCCCCTACCCTATACAAAGAATTGCCGACGCCTGCAAGCGCTCGAGAGTACCGTCTTCGTGGGGGCGCCTAGGTGAAAGAATCATGTTATTGCGGAAAAAATTGCCGCGCGCTGCAACGGAGAAATCCCACGAGGGTCGAGGCCACATGGATCGCATCGAGAGTCCGAATTGGTTCACCCGGAAAGGGTTGCCGGGCGCGATCGACTACCTCGTTAGCGATTCGCAGGACGTGCCAATGCGAGGCTGCAGCCGCCAGTTGTGCGCGGCGGTCCGCCGCCTCCGCCTCCGTCAGTTCGCCCAAATGGATCGCTCGGATCAGCACACGATCGCACTCAATGAGAGTCAAATCGGATGTTCACCGTGATCCGCGCTCTTCATCGAGCAACTGCGCAGCGCTTCGGCGACCCCGCCGTGAGCGCGGCATCGCCTTGTACAGCAAATTGCCGCCCGGACTTCCAAGCGTAGCTAACCCCCGTTTCGCCAACGCGAGCAAGGCGGACGGAACGCTGGGATCAATTGCACAGTGCTTCGGAGGTGAGAACTCGGCGATTACCTCGCCGCGGTCCGTCACTAGAACGGTTTCGCCCCGGCGCACCTCGCGGAGGTATTCGCTGAGGCGATTTTTGAGTTCTCTTACACCGACGGTTTTCATAAACCAGAATGTCGCGTCATGACGCTACATTGTCAAATCTCAGGGCCAAGAATGCGCTGTCCCGGCCTTAGCTCACGGTTCGCGCACGACGCTGTGCGAATCGAGCTTGTAGACGACTCCTTGCTTCATCACGAAGCTGACCTTGCGCATGATGCTGATGTCCTCGAGCGGATTGCCGGGGACGGCCACGACATCGGCAAACTTCCCGGGCGCGATCGAACCTAGGTCCTGTTCGTGCTTCAGCAGCTGCGATGCACTCACGGTCGCGGCTTGTATGGCATAGAGGGGAGGAATCCCAGCGTCGACCATCAGCTCGAACTCGTGAGCGTTCTCTCCATGGGGATACACTCCGGCGTCGGTGCCGAAGGCGATCTTGACGTGTGCCTTGTAGGCACGGCCCGCGGTGGCCTGTATCAGAGGCCCGATGGCCAACGCCTTCGCGGCGACTTGGGCCGGATAAAACCCGGGAATCTTCGCCTGATGCGCGACGTAATCGCCGGCAATGATGGTCGGCACGTACCAAGTGCCCCGCTCCACCATGAGCTTCATGTCGGCATCGTCGAGATAAGTGCCGTGTTCGATCGAGTCGACGCCGCCGACCACCGCGCGGCGGATCGCTTCCGCGCCATGGGCGTGCGCCGCCACGCTGAATCCGTAGTCGTGCGCCGTGGTCACGACCGCGCGGATCTCCTCCAACGTGAGCTGCGAATTGTCGCCGCTGGCGCTTTCATCGAGTACGCCGCCCGAGGGCATGATCTTGATGACATCGACACCTGCTTTGTAATGTTGCCGCACCGCCTTGGCGGCATCTTCGACATTATTGATGATTCCCCGGGCAGGCCCTGGGTCGCCCGCCAGATCGTCGCGGTAGCCATCGGTCGGGTCTGCATGCCCGCCCGTCGATCCGATAGGTTGGCCGGCGGTAAAGATGCGGGGACCTGGAACAATCCCGGCGTTGATCGCATTGCGTAACGCCACGCTCTCATTGGCCGTGTCCCCGAGATTGCGCACCGTGGTGAATCCCGCCAACAACGTGCGATGCGCGAAGACAGTGGACCGCACCGCATAGTCCGCGACGTTCCAATGGAAGGTGTCGATATAACGCGTCCGGTTGAATTCGAATGTGAGGTGCGTGTGGGTGTCGATCAGCCCCGGCAGGCAGGTTTGAGCGGGCAACTCGATGGCCGTGGCGCCCGCCGGTGTCTGAAAGCCCGGCAGCACGTCCCGGATGCGGCCGGACTCGACGATAATCGTCGTCTCGCCGAGCATGCGTCCCTTCACAACGTCCAGTAAATGAGGACAGTGCAACGCCACCGGGGCTGCCGCCGGCGCCGCTGAATCCGCCGCCATTGCATGGCCCGCAGCCAGCGAGGCGATGAGGATCGACGGGACGATTGGCTTCAACATTCTATGACTCCTGAGATTTTTGTCTGACGAGCAGCGAGCTCGATGATTCGACCACAGCTTGCGCCGGGTACTCAATTTTTCCTCATGAACGCCGCGACATGCTCATTGAGAAATTTCGCGTCGGCGGGCGATGCGCCCGCGCCGGCCGGATGACCCCACAACGATGGAATCGGCGCCAACGTGCAGTGTCGTATGAACTGAGCCTCATAGCGCGCGTCGGCAATGGGAAAGTACATGTCGGTGAGCGAAGGCATGTAAAGCACGGGCACCTTGATCGACTTGAGCGCGCCACCAATGTCGCCGTTGAACGGCGGCGTGGCGCCGACGTCGTGCTGCTCCCATGAGCGCATCTGAAGGATCAAATTGTTGGCATCTGCGCCGGGTATGAAATGATGACGAAAGTGATCCACGACTTCGTCGTAGGATGCACCAAAACGAGTATTGGTACGCCACAGTTCCTGCCGCCACCATTCCTGTGAAAACAGCCAAGCGGCCCAGACCATCGAGAATGCTTCGATGCCGCGCGCGGGTTCATTGACGTAGTCGCCGTCTTGGAAGGTTGGATCGGCCGTGAGGGCCGAGATCTCCCCTTCCAGACGAACTTTGCCGTGACCATAGGTCTTGGCGGTACCCGAAGTGGCAACGATGCGATCCATGAAGTCCGGATAACTCACCGCCCACTGAAATGCCTGCTGCGCCCCCATGGAAAAACCGATGACCGCTCGCAGGTGTCTCACGTGCAGTTGTTCGGTGAGCAAGGTGTGCACGATGGCGACGTTGTCGCGGATGCTGGTGACCGGGAAGCGCGGTCCGTGGAACGGCTCTGGGGTGTTGCTTGGGGAAGAAGATCGACCGTTGCCGAACAGTTCGCTGGTCACCAAGAAGTACTTTCCGGGATCCAACGCCTTGCCGGGTCCGATCAGCCAGCCATAGCCATGCATGTCGGCCATGTAGTGCGATGGCAGCAGGATGGCGTTGTCGCCGGCGGCATTCAGTTCGCCGTAGGTGCCGTAAACGATGCGCGCCTCCGGCAAAACGGCGCCGCCTTCGGTTTTGAAGTTCTTGAGGACAAATTCGTGCTGCAGCGGTTCCGGCGTTGGCTCGGTAGCCTGTGCGCCGAGGGCAGGCGCCACCCTCAATAGCAATGTCAAACATCCCAGGATGGCTGGCGTCGGGTTCTTCATATCAGCTCGCAATATGTGGGGCGATCCGGGAATTCGCGGCGCGTTCGTAGGCCCGCGCCACCTGCAACAGCAACCCATCCTGATGGCGCTTGGTGACCAGGGTGATGCCGACGGGCAGACCGTCTACCAATCCGGCGGGAACGGTGATGCTCGGGTAGCCCGCAATCGCCGCGGCGCCGGCGATCTGCGACCAACCCCCTCCGTGCCGGTCGCCCCATACGGGGTCGATCAATTCAGCGGGCCCATTGCTGGGCGCCAACAGCACTTCTGCATTGTCGAGCAGCTTGGCGAGGCCCTCTGCGTCGACTGCCCGATCGAGACCCGCGCGGCCCTTGACGTATTTTTCATCGCGCAAGGATCCACGTTCCTGCGCCATCTCGAATATTTCCTGCCCGAAGATCCCCATCTCTTGGTCTTTGTGCGCCTGGTTGAAAGCAATGAGACCCGACAGGTTGCGCGCTTCCACCCGCGAGGCGTCGAGACCCGCGAGGTAATCGTTGATGGCCGATTTGAATTCGTATAGCAGCGCTTCGAGTTGAAACGCATCCATCTCGCTGAAAGCGGCGGGATTCTTGAGATCGACCAGCACCGCGCCTTCGTGTTCGAACACTGCATGGGCATCGGCAAACAGCAGCTTCGTTCCGGGATGAACTCCCTCCGGCAGCGGCATCACCCCGATCCGCACGCCGGTCAACCGGAACTCTTCGAGCGAAGTGCCATGGTTGCCGTAGCCCAGCGGCCGTTCAACGATGATGTTGGCGAGCAGCGCCGCATCGGCGACCGTGCGGCACATGGGGCCGGCCGTGTCCTGACGCGGCGACACGGGCACCACTCCCCTACCGCTCACCAAGCCTACCGTCGGCTTGAAGCCGACCAGGCCGTTCAACGAAGAAGGCGAGAGTATCGATCCATTCGTTTCGGTGCCGATCGCGCCGGCACAAAAGCTCGCTGCGGCCGCCACTCCCGAGCCCGCACTCGATCCGGACGGATTGCGATCGCGGGAATAGGCGTTGCGCGCTTGGCCCCCGATACCGCTCCAGCCGCTGCAGGAGCGGGTCGAGCGAAAATTGGCCCACTCGCTCAAGTTGGCTTTGCCCAAAATCACGGCTCCGCTGGCCCGCAGCCGTGCGGCCAGCGGCGAGTCCGGCCGCAGCGAGCGCGCCAGCGCATACGAGCCCGCGGTGGTCGGCAGCGGGTCGAGAGTCTCGATGTTGTCCTTGACGAGAATGGGGATGCCATGCAACGAGCCCCTGAGCTTTCCGGCCTTGCGTTGCAGATCCAGCGCACGCGCGTCGGCGATCGCGTTGGGATTCAACGACAACACGGAACGGTGTTCCGGGCCTGCGTGATCATAGCGGGCGATGCGATCGACATACGCAGCCGTCAAAGCCTCCGCGCTGGTCGTGCCCGATGCCATCGCCGCTTGGAGCGCGGCGATCGACTGCTCGGTGGGATCGACGGAGCGCCCCGCGGCACGCGCCAGATCGCCCGCGGCGGTGGCTAGCGACAAGGCACCGACGGTGGTGATGAAATCTCGACGATGCATGCAGTCTCCCAGACCTCCTGAAACTACAACGGCGCGGAAGGCTGCGTCAATTTCTCAGAACGCGTTGCGAGCTGGGTGGATGCCACGCTTGCGAGCCGCCTGAGACGCCGTGCAAGCGGTGTCCCGCTTGAAAGCGCTATCAAAGACGGGCTTTTCGCGGCTTTCACCGTACGCCGCGGCGCGCTGCACCGCGTGTCGAACGGAACCATGCATGCACGCAACTTTCACATGCAGAAATCTCGTTTACCGAAAAATATCGCTCCGTTAGTGTTGCGAACCGCTCAGATAGCCCCCCCTTAAAAGCAGAGATCGCGTGTCAACGACCAACTCGAGTGCTTCCATTCTTCGAAAATTAGTCTCCTTCGACACGACTTCCAGAAACTCGAACCTACCGCTCATCGAATGGATTGCAAATTATCTCGAGGGTTGCGGCGCCCGCGTGCAGCTGATCCACAACGAGGGCAAAGACAAGGCCAATCTGCTCGGGAGCATCGGGCCCGAGCGCGAGGGCGGCATCGTACTGTCAGGCCACACCGACGTGGTACCAGTCGACGGCCAGGAGTGGACCAGCGACCCGTTCGCGCTGGTGGAACGGGAGGGGCGGCTGTACGGCCGCGGCAGTTCGGATATGAAGGGATTCATCGCCTGCAGCCTCGCCGCCCTCGAGCACTGGCAGGGATTGACGCTGAGTCGGCCGCTGCACTTCGCCTTTTCATACGATGAGGAGATCGGTTGCTTTGGCGCACACTCGCTGGTGGAGCGAATCGTGGACAGCTTGCCGCGGCCTGCCTTCGCCATCATCGGCGAGCCCACCGACATGAAGATCGGGGTGGCGCACAATGGCGTCACGGGCGCGCACACGAGCTTTCGCGGCGTCGCGGCACATGCCAGCGATCCCTCGCGCGGCGTGAATGCGATCGACGCGGCGGCGGATTTCGTGCGCTTCCTGCGCGGCGTCGCGGCAAAACCGCAACTGCTCGCGAATGGCTGCACATTGAACGTCGGCCAGATCGCCGGCGGCTCCGCGACCAACATCGTGGCGGAACGCTGCAGCGTACGCTGGGAATACCGCACGTCGGCCAGCCAGGACGCGGCGGTCATCCAAGAAACGATCAACGATTATCTGCGCAGCAACACCCTGGCAGCGCTCGACATCGCGAGTGAGATCGAACTCGATGTGCCGCAATTCGTCAGTGGCATGGGTAGGGAGACCGTGCAGATGCTGACCGGCTTCGGCGCAAAGTTGCCGCTAACCACGGTGCCATTCGGCAGCGAGGCGGGAATATTCGAACGCCGCAGCATTCCCTCGGTAGTGTGCGGACCCGGCTCGATCGATCAAGCCCACAGACCGGACGAATGGATCACGCGTGCGGCACTCGAGGAGGCCGACCGTTTCCTGTCAAACGTAGGGTCGTGGGCGACGCTCGCCGCGGCCGAACAAGAAACCGTCTAGTGCCATGGTTTACGCGCTGAACCAGCTCACGCGATCTCGGTTGAACCGTTCGCGCAGGAATCTGAGCAGCACCTTGGTCCGGTGCGCTTTGTTGGCGATCGGGCGCGAAACCATCCAAAGATTCAGGTAACAGTCCGTCGGCAACGGCAGCGCGATGAGATCGGGCGCCGCGCGCTTGTAGAAATTGGGCAGCAGTCCGATGCCCATACCGCTGCGGATGGAAGCGAGGTACACGGACGCAGAGTCAGCCCGGAATGGGATGCGGTGGAAGGCAAGCACGTTCTTGGTCCACCAATCGAGGTCCGCGCAAACCCGGTAGGGTGTGTAGTCCACAAATTGGTGCTGATTGAGGTCATCGAGCTTGCACGGCCTTCCCAATCTCTCCTCGTAAGCCGCCGACATGAACAGCGAGTGTTCGACCTTCACGATCTTGGAGGCGACCAGGCGGGGATTCTTCGGCCGCTCGATGAACACGGCAAGATCGGCCTCGAGAGCAAACGGGTCCGCACCCCCGCGATCGGTCACTAAATCGATGCTGACCCCGGAATGGGCCCGGCAAAAATCCGCCAGCGCCGGCACCAGCCACAGATTTGCCAACCCTTCGGTGGCGAACAGGCGAACGGTACCCGAGGGCCGCGAATCGAAGCCGAGCAGGCTGTATTCGATGTCGGTTGCCGCCTCCTCCATGGTCATCGCCTTGTCGTAGAGAATCTTGCCCGCGTTGGTAAGGCGCATTCCCGTCGCGTGACGCTCGAATATCTTGGTGCCGAGATAGGCCTCGAAGCGCGCCACCCGCCGCCCAACGGTCGACTGATTGGTGGCCAGTGAGAGGGCGGCGGAGTTGAAACTGCCGAGCTTCGCCGTCGCAATCACATACTGGATGTCGCTCCAATTGTTGAGGCGGGTTTTTCCGGGCAGACTGGGTATGTTCGTGTCCAAGTTTATTACCTCGGCGGCGGTCCTGACGGATTCGCGCCATAGCGTTGGAACCAACTCATCATGTAAAGCTGCGTGCGCATCCAGTTCGAAGGTTTCGTCTGCGCAGTCCCATGGTATTCGCCGTCGAAGCGCAGCAACGCCGATGGCACGCCGCGCAGCTTCAATGCGGCGTAATACTCCTCGGTCTGCGCGATGGGAGTGCGGCGGTCGAGTTCCCCCGTCATGAGCAAAGTCGGAGTCTTGACGTTGCCGACGTGCATCAAGGAGGATTCGGCCAGCCAATCGCTCGGATCTTCCCAGTACGGCTTCTTGAAAAAGCGCTGGGTAAAGAGCGGAATATCCGTTTCGCCCAGCATGCTTATCCAGTCGGTCACGGGGCAGCGGACCGCTGCCGCCGCGAAGCGGTTGGTGTGGCCGATGACCCAGCTCGACAGCACGCCGCCGCCGCTGCAGCCGGCGACGAACATGTGAGATTCATCGACACCACCCTGTTTGATGACCGCATCGACGCTTGCCATCAAATCATCGTAGTCCACGCCAGGATAGTGTCTCGCGATGGGCTTGATGAATTCGTTGCCATAGCCCGTCGAGCCCCGTGGATTGACGAACAGCACCATGTAACCGTTGGCCGCGAAGTTCTCGAACGACGGATTGAATGCCACGTTGTACATGGCATAGGGACCGCCGTGAATTTCCAGCAGCAGCGGGTAGCGTTTTGCAGGGTCGAAACCGGGCGGCTTGACCAACCATCCCTGGATCCGGGCACCGCCGGATGAGTCGACCGATAACTCATCGACCGTAGCGAGCTCCAGGTTGCGCAGTAGTTCGTCGTTCAGATGGGTCAGGCGTCGGCTCGCGGTCGGCGCATGCGGATCGAGCAGCTCGACGTCGCCCGGCGACTTGGGCCCGGAGCGCACCGTCACGAGGGCGCCCCGCCCCACCGCAAGACTTCTCACAACTTCGGCGCCGGTGGTCAGTTGCCGTATGGCGCCACGCGCGGACCACGCGTACACGTGCACGCTGCCGCGATCTTCGGCCGTGAAATAAACTGCGCTGCTGTCCGGTGCCCAAACCAATGCCTCGGGTTCGCGGTCGAAGCTCGCCGCTCGCACGGCGACATTCGAGCCATCCGCTGACATCGTGTACAAGCTGGACACGCGATATCCGTCGTCATTCTTGGGAAAGCCAACGAATGCAATGGTCTTGCCGTCAGCAGACACGGCGGGCCGCCGCCAGCTTCCGACAGTGCTGGTCAGACGCCGGATCCCGCCCGTGTCCAGGTCGACCAGATACAGGTAGCAGTCCTGATCGTTGCGGTCAGCGTCGCCTTCATTGAATCCCTCGACGATCGCAGAGTGCCCGGCAGGCGTGAACGCCCAATCTGCAGTATCAATAGGTTCGTAAACGCTCTCCCCGATGCTCCAGTCACCGTGGGTGATCTGTCGGGGAGCACCACCGTCGGCCGCCACCAAGAACAAGTGCCGAAAGCCGCGTTCCGTGAGACCCACATGATCGCGCCGATAGTGCAGCCGCTCCGTAAATTTTGGGCTATTGGCCCATTTCGCGCCCTCCGGCGTGGCGGGAAGCTCGATCGCCCACTTCTCGGGGCTCGGCACTACCATGCTGAAACCAATGGTGCGGCCGTCGGGGGACCAATGAAGATTCGCGGGAGCTTGGGCGCCCCAGGTCACCTGGCTCGCAGGTCCCCCGGAGTTCAACTCCTGCACGAAGATCTGCGCAACGCCGTTCGCCGCTTCGGCAAGATAGGCTATGCGGGACCCGCTGGGCGCCCACACGGCGCCGCTGCCTTTCGCTACAAAACGGTGATGTTGGCCATCCGAGCTCACGATCCAGACCGCAGCCTGCGGCAGGTCGGTCATCTTGTCGACCATGGTTCGCGTGTAAACCACCAGTGTGCCGTCGGGTGATATCTGCGGCTCGCTGGCCGACTGCAAGTCCAGATACCGGTCGACGGTAAACTTTTGCGTTGTCCCGGCCGGCGCGCCTTGCACTGCACCGCCGCTGGCGAAAAGTGCCAGCAGACACAGCGCGAGGCAGGGCGGATAAATGCGGGTAATCATGGTGTTTCCTGTATGCAACTGTAGATTGGGAAGCCGACTAATTCGCGGTGCGTTGCGCGACGTCATACTGCATTCCGCGCAAGCCGAGGTGGATCATCTGCGACGAGCGCAACAACGCCGCCTGCAGCCAATCAGCAGTTGCCGGGAAAAAGAAGTCCGTCAAATCGCGGCGAATCGTGGTGCTGAGCGCGGCCCAGGCATCATGAAAATTTCGCATGCGGCAGTCGTCAACCTGCAACTCCAGCAGCCCAGCCAGCGGCAGAGTCCCAAATTCGATTGCGATGCAGGTGATCTCGCCTGGCAGCTCCTGCGCGAGCCACGCCAGCAAGTTGCCATGGACCTCGTACGGCACCGAGGCATCTTCACTGACCGCCGAAACACCGGGACCAAAATAGCTCCTCGCCCGCTGCAAGCCGAACGATCCGGCCGGCTCCGCCGACAGCAAAGTGCCGTAGCCATACGGACCCAATCCAGTATGCACGTCGAGCACCACGGCCCGCTTGGCCGTCATCGCGTGCTTGGCCACGATGGTGCGCAGAGTATTGTTGGACCAAGTCGCCTGAGAACCGCCATACCCCACTCCGTCGCTGTGCTGGTACTGGCCGGAAAACAGTGCCACCGCTAGAGCCGCATCACCGCTCTTGGCACGAAACGCCGCCAGCGAAGGATCCTTGGCGGCTCGGACTACCGCCATGGGATTGACGATCATGTTGTGGATCGCTTCGTACAGCGGGTTGTCGGGCAGAGTTTCATCGAAATCACAAAAATTGCGGTTCAGATCGACGTTGTCTTCCGTCTGGCGCCGGGCCCATGCGCAGCCCCAGGGATTCAACATATGCACCAGCAATACGGCGGTGTCGGGCGGCAGATCCGCGCGGCTGTAAAGACGCAGCCAACCTACCTGGCAGCCTGAGCCGGCGAAGCCTTCGACTCCGTGGGTGCCGGAAATGACCACCAGTAAATTAGACGCATCGGCCGGACCGACCAACGCCACGTCGATGGCCAGAGCTTCGCCCCCCGGCCCTTTCAGCGGATGCGGGTGTTCGAACAGCGCTGCGCCCTGAACGATGCAGGCGTCGCGAAATAGCTGACGCGCTTCCGCATAGGAGGAGGCAAAAAAACCCGGCGCGGAATCGATGATTTCCGTCAAGTGCTTCATGCCCGCGGATACTAGCGCAGGCAATTCGGCACCTCAGCGAATGCGGATTTGATCCGCATTTGTGCGTGCGTATCTAGCCTTCCGGTTCGAGCAGAGCGTGCGCCGAGACCGGCGTCAGTGAATGTTCGAACCACCGGCCGCGGTCGCGTGCAAACCGTTTTATCAGGAACGACATCGCCAGTTGTGTGCGGCGCGACTTATTGGTCTCCTCATGAGACACCATCCACAACGACGACGCGCACCCGGAGTCAAGAGCGAGTTCCAGCAGATCCGACGCCGCCAGGTTATAGAACAATGGCAGCAGGCCGATACCGATCCCGCTGCGTAGCGCGGCGAGATAGACCGAGGCCGAATTGGTTCGAAAGCGCACACGTTGTCCAACGGTGAAACTTTCGAGCCAGGAACTGACGTCGGCGCTGCCATTGTAGGGCGTGTAATCGCAGAACCCGTGCGCGGCAAGTTCGATGCGGTTTTGAGGAACTCCGAACTTTGCGGCATATTTCTGCGACAGGAAGAAACCCAGCTTGACGCGCGCCACACGCGAGACGACCAGCCGCGCTTCGGTGGGACGGTCCAGCGTGATTGCAATATCCGACTCACGCGCCAGCAAATCCGCGCTGTCGCGGTTGGTGAGGACCTCAACGTCGATGTCCGGATACAGTTCGCAAAATTCCGCGATCACCGGGGTCAGCCACAAATAGCCAAGTCCCTCCGTCACACAGATCCGCACCGTTCCCATCGGCTCGGTATCCAACCCCGTCAGTTGGGCGCCGATTTCGCGCGTGATGTTCTCCATGGCCGCGGCCTTGTCGAACAGGATTTGGCCCGACGGCGTCAGTTCCATGCCATGCGCATGGCGATCGAAGAGCTTGGTACCCAGTGCACTTTCCAAACGCTGAATGCGCCGCGCAACAGTGGACTGGTTGGTTTCCAACAGCTTGGCAGCTTTCATAAAGCTGCCGTGACGCGCGACAGCCAGCACGAATTGAAGATCGTTCCAGCTGCCGAATCCGCTCGCTTTCTGCATCTGCGTTCTCCCAAGACCCAACCAGAGAGTAGCGCTCGATCTGCAAATAACTCAATCGAGATGTGGAAATCTAGCACGATGCCTTATCCCGGTGCACGGCTTGGCGCGAGAAGGGCGAAGTTAGTGCGTAAGATATGTGAAGCAAAAGTGCGACTTACATCCGCGGCGGGGCGTATGGCATTGCCGCGCGGAGATCGATAGCGTGGGAAAATGAACGGAAAAGTCAAAATCATCGCGGCCACCGCGCTCGGCAATGCGCTGGAATACTACGATGTCATCATCTACAGCACTTTCGCGCTGGTCATCGCTCAGGAGTTCTTTCCCCAAAAAGATGCGGACACAGCCCTGTTGATCGCCTTTGCCACCTTCGGCGTCTCGTTTTTCTTCAGGCCCCTCGGCGGGGTGATCCTGGGAGCCTTGGGCGACCGCCGCGGGCGCAAAACTGCGTTGTTGCTGACCATGTCCCTGATGCTTCTGGGCACTTTGATGATCGCGGTCACGCCATCGTACGCAGCGATCGGTGTGTCCGCTTCTGTGCTGGTCGTCGTCGGCCGGTTGGTGCAAGGCTTCTCGGCGGGCGGGGAATTTGCGAGCGCCACCGCCTTCTTGGCCGAGCAATCGAAAAACCAGCGCGGATTTTATTCAAGCTGGCAGTTCGCGAGCCAAGGTTGCTCCATGTTGATGGCTACAACCGTTGGCTTTCTGATCACGACGCTGTTGACCGCGGATCAGGTGCGTCACTGGGGCTGGCGGTTGTCCTTCGTATTCGGCCTTCTCATCGGGCCCGTCCTGCTGTATCTGCGCGCAGGCTTCGTGGAAACTGCGGAATTCAGCGGCCAAACCCGACAAGAGCATCCCTTGCGCGAAGCGCTCGGCCGGCAGAAGACCAACATAGTCATCGCGCTCGGCGTGGTGATTCTTGCCACCGTGGGTGTGTATGTCACGCTTTACATGCCGACTTACGCCGTGCGGCAGCTGCACCTGACGCCGCAGGCCGGGTTCGGCGCCTCGGCGCTCGCCGGCGCGAGCTTGCTCGTGTTGACGCCCGTCAGCGGCTGGTTGGTGGACCGCCATGGGCGTCTGGCTGTGGCCATGCCCTTCGCCATCGCCCTGGTCATTGCGCCCATTCCGCTCTACGCCTGGTTGAGTCATACGCCGACCCTCGGGGCCATGTATGCCACCCAGCTGGTGATTGCGGTATTGCTGGCGGGGTATCTGGGCGCGGTGAGCGCACTGCTCTCCGATCTATTTCCCGTCGCTACCCGGACAACCGGAATATCCCTCGGATACAACCTGGGAGTCATGTTGTTCGGCGGCTTTGCGCCTTTCATCATGACCTGGCTTGCGGTCAAGACCGAGAGCGCTGCGGTACCAGGTTATTATCTGGCAGCGGGTGCGCTTGGCAGTGCGGTTGCCCTGACGGCGGCGTGGCGCAGGGGATTTCGCTAGGGGTTCGCGCAGGCACGCGAGCAGCGCTCTCACGCTAGTGAGTCGCAGGGGTGCGATAACGCCCGAACCATTCAAGGATCGCCGTGCTTTGTGCCGCCAGATGCGACGGTCGCTGCAGTGCGTGCGGTTCATCGGGAAGTTCGTATAGTTCCGTCGCCACGTGCCGAAGCTGCAGCGCATGATAATACTGCTCCGCCTCCGCCACCGTGGTTCGCAGGTCATTCAGCCCGACGAGCACCATGGTTGGCGTGGTGACATTTCCCACCAATGACAGGGGTGAAAGCTTCCAGTACGTCTCCTGATCTTCCCAAGGCATTTTCTTGAACCAATAGCGGGCGCCGAAGGCCGACATATCGGTGGTCAACAACCAGCTGGTCCAATTGATCACCGGCCGCTGCACCACCGCCGCCTTGAATCGATGCGTCTTGCCGATGATCCAGGAGCTTAGAACGCCGCCGCCCGACGAGCCGGTAACAAACAAGTTGTCAGCATCCACGTTGCCCTTCTGAATAGCGGTATCGACCATGCTCATCAGGTCGTCATAGTCCTGGCTGGGGTAGTTGTTATAAATCGTATTGGCGAATTCCTCGCCATAGGAGGTCGAGCCGCGCGGATTGCCGTACACCACGATGTAGCCGGCGGCGGCATACAACTGATAGTCCGCGGAGAATACGGGGCCATAGCTTGCATACGGGCCGCCGTGAATCTCCAGGATCAAAGGATATTTTTTGGCAGGATCGAAATTCGGCGGCAGCAGTTCCCACGCATCAATGGCGCGCCCGTCAGCCGATGATTTCACCGGCAGCGCTGCAATCTTGCCGATGCTCACGTCTGCGAGCAATTCGGAGTTTAGATTCGTGAGACGCTGAGTCTTGCTGTCGCGCGTCAAATACACTTCCGGCAGATCGTCGGCCCCGCCCTCCGTGTAAGCCACTCCGCCTTTATTGGACACCGTAAACTCACCGCCGGAATACGGCAACTGGGTTGCGGCGCCGACGCTGGCCAAGCCTGAGACCACCGGGATGACAGTCCCGTTGAGCCCGAGGCGCGCCACTTTGGCAATGCCATGATCGACATAGTCGACGTAGAAGCTGCGCCCATCGGCGGCCCATACAGCCTTCGTCAGCGAGCGATCCAACGATCCGCCGATCACGCGCGGATTCTTGCCATCCGCATCCATCACATTCAGCAGCACGTTCTGATTGCCGACATGCTTGTCGGTAAGCCCCAGATACGCGACCAGCTTTCCGTCCGGCGACACCACCGGCGCGTGATACGGACCTACCTCATGCGAGAGCTGCGTCAGGCTGCCGTCAGCCACGTTCGCTCGATAGATGCTCAGGGTCATTGCCGTGTGCCGCGCCCAATCTTGCGGCTCGCGCTTCCATTCTTCGCTGTGATTTCCGGCAAAGAAAATCGACTTGCCATCCGCTGACCAGGCGAGCGGTCCGGCGTCGCTGAAGGGACCTGAGGTCAGTTGCCGGGGCGCGCCGCCGCCGTCCACGGACATCACGAAGACGTGCCTGAACCCAGGTTTATCCATTCCCTGTCCATCGGCCCGGAAGTTCATCGAATCGACCACGACTGGCTCACCCGCCCAGGTAGCCCCCTTCGGCTTCGTCATTGACTTGCCGATCGTGGGACTCGCGGCGGGTGTGAGCATCACGAATGCAATCTGCTTGCCGTCAGGCGACCAAGTAATGTCGCCAGGTGTCTCTGTGAGATTGGTGATGTTCGCTGTCTCACCGCGCATCCACCGAATTGCGATTTGCGTGCGCCCGTCCGTGCCCGTAGATAGGTAGGCAATGCGCGTCCCATCCGGCGACCACCGTGGCGATGAGTGCGACCCGGAACCCGCGGCGAGCGGGGTCTGTGCCCCCGTCGCCACATCGATGAGCCACAGCGACTTCACCAGTCGATCGGTCATGATGTCGTTCGCTGTCCGCGTGTACACGATTTGCGCGCCATCGCCGCGAATCTGCGGGTCCGTGGCCCACTGCATGCGGAACAGGTCCTGCGGCTCAAAGACGTGCGGCGCGGCCTGCGCGACGCCTGCAAGCAATGCGGCCAAAGCGATACTCGTTAAACAACGCATGAATCTGACCTCGATCTCAAATTGGAATTATTGGTTATCGTGCGGACGGCTATTTGTACTGGTAGTCGACCTGAACACCGGTGGTGCGGGGCTGAGAGCTGATGCTGGAGTAAGGCGTCTGCGAGGCAAGCGGTACGCCGCGATTATTGCCCACGTTGTCCGAGTAAACCATCACTCGCCAGTGCGACGGCGCAATCACGGTAAAGCTGGTGCGGGCGGTCGTGATGGTATCGCTCTCTGAGACCACGGGCGGAAGACCCGATCCGCTCGACACGGACGTCGTGGTCTGCAGCGAGGTGTAGCGCGCGGATGCCGCGAACTCTCCCGCCCAGCCGGAGCCGCCGAACGGGAAGTCATAGGTGGCGAAGGCGCCGGTGGTGAATTCAGGGGAATCGTCGATTCGCGATCCCTTGGGGAACAACAACTGTCCGCTCGACAGCACGGCGGAGTCCTCGCCCAGGCCGTTCCAGCTGAAGTTCAGGCCGAGGGCCAATCCCTGCAGGGGCCGCACGGTGACGGCGAAGTCCACGCCCACGCCGCTCGCCGCTTGGCCGTTGACACTGGCGACGATGAAGGCGGTGCTGCCCGGAACCGGGATACCCAGCGTCTGCTGGATGTCCTTCCACTTCATGTAGTACAGGGCCAGATCGAAGGTCACTTTATTGTCGAACAGGTTGCCCTTGCCGCCGATCTCATAGTTGGTGAGCTTGTCGGGTTTGACGGGTATGAAGTCCGGCGCCACCAACTGCACCAGTTCGCTCTGCGGGAAGCCGCTGCGGAAGCCCTGCGAGTAGCTGGCGTACATGGTGTAGTCGTGGCTCGGGAACCAGCTGAGCACCACCCGCGGCGTCAAGGCATGGAACGTGGAGTCCGTGCGCAGCAGCGGCGTGCCCGGTGGCTCCCCGAAGAGCACCAGCTGATCCAGGCCTACATCGTCATGGAAGTAACGGGCGCCCACCGCCAGCTCGAACTGATTGTCGAGGAAGCGGCGTCCGAGTTCGCCGAAAATCGCCGTCGATCGCGAGGTATCGGCCTGCGAGACCGGCGCCGGTATCAGATTGCCCAAGGTCTGGTAAGTGCTGTCTTTCGCGTCGCGATAGAACGCGCCGGCTGACCAGCGCCACGGACCATCGAGTTTGGAGTTGAGGTTGAGCTCTTCGCTGACCACTCTCGACGTCTGGTTGGTGGTGAGCGGCGGTGTAGCGACGCCTGGCGCCACGTCCAAAGAACCGTTGTTGTCGAAGGTGAAAAAGCTGGTCGCGCTCGATACCGTGAACCACGGCAGCTGGTAATCGACCTTCGCATCATAGGCGCTGAAGCGCGATGTAATGGGTTGGTCCTTGGTCGTGGCCGAGAAGTCGTTGGTACCCTCGGGCGGTGCGCCGAAGTTCGCCTCCTCGTGCGTCGCCCCAAGCTTGATGCTCAGATCATCGGTGGGCTGAGCGTTCACCTTGAGACGCACGT
>JAXDQN010000633.1:0-2721 GCA_034667865.1 Gammaproteobacteria bacterium | reverse complement strand
CGCTCTGCAGATAAAACGACAGGTAGGACCGGTCATCCTGTGAGCGAGTCTCCGGATCACTCGCGTCCACGTAAGCCGCAGTTTCTTTGGTGATAACCAACGGCACGGTCTGGCTGTCTTGGATTTGAAGCGCAGCGCGCATAGTCAGGCTGCAACCAACTACAGCTGTTTCGAGTGGAGCGAGTCGATGGCTGATCGATTTTGGAAAGCGATCGGAACCCGGATTGAGCGCAGCATCGAACAAAACAAAGTGTTGTTTCGACGGAACGGAATCGTACTTGAAGCGGGCAGTGATCGGGCGCGTCGAGTTTGAATTCGTGGCATACACCACGTGGCTCTGATCGCTGTCCTTGAATCCCTGGCACAGCTCCTGGCCGACCTGCAATTGGACGTCGTCAATAGCGGCTCCAATCGCCGCGTTCGAGAATACCAGTGCGGCGCCAAACGTTATGGAGAGCTTTAGCTGCTGCACCCTGTCCGCGACCTCGACTTGAGTTCCAGTGATCCATTGTATTTGAATCTCTTATCACGGGATATAAAGAGAAACCCTGCCGGGATCAAACCACTACGATGTCCTCACTTCTTTATCGCGCAGCAAGCGCCGGATGACCTTGCCGGTTGCCGTCATCGGCAATGACTCAACAAATTCGACCTGTCGCGGATACTCGTGCGCCGCCAGGCGCGATTTCACATGGCTCTGCAACTCGTTCACCAGGGTGTCGCTGCCCTTGACGCCTTCCTGCAGCACTACGAAGGCCTTGACGATTTCAGTTCGCAACGCATCGGGTACCCCGATCACCGCAGCGAGGCGCACCGACGGATGCCCCAGCAGGCAATCCTCGACTTCCCCGGGCCCAATGCGATACCCGCCGCTGGTGATGACGTCATCGTCGCGTGCGACGAATCGAATGTAGCCTTCCGCATCGCTTTCGCCGATATCGCCGGTCAGCAGCCAGTCGTCCACGAATTTAGCCGCGGTCGCCGCGTCATTATTCCAGTAGCGTAAGAACATGACCGGATCCGGCCGCTGTATCGCGATGTTGCCTGCGACACCCGCGGGCACAAGTTGCCCCGACTGATCGACGATCGCGACCCGGTGCCCGGGAACTGCCCTACCGATGTATCCCGGCTTGGCAACACCCGTGCTGGCGCATGAGGAGACCACCACGTTGCATTCGGTTTGACCGTAAAATTCATTGATGGTGAGCCCGAAGGTCTCGCGTCCCCAACTGAGCAGTTCACGTCCCAGCGATTCACCGCCGCTTGCGATGCTGCGCATGTTGAACTGCCAGCGCGCCTTCGGGTTCGCGACCGCACGCATCATCTTCAAGGCCGTCGGCGGAAGAAAGGCGTTGCGCACGCCCAGATCCGCGATCAATTGGAACGCGGCTTCCGGATCGAATTTGACGAATCGATGTGAAACCACCGGCAGCCCGTGATGCCACGCCGGCATCAACACATCGTACAAGCCGCCGATCCAGGCCCAGTCGGCGGGTGTCCAAAATCGATCGCCGGCCTGCGGCGCGCAATCATGCGATAGCTCGACGCCCGGCAGATGACCCAACAGGACTCGATGCGCATGCAGCGCGCCCTTCGGAGATCCGGTGGTGCCCGAGGTGTAGATGATGAGCGCCGGGTCTTCGGCCAGGGTCTTCACCGGTTCAAAAACATCGCTCTGCCGCGACAATCCGCCATGGAAATCCACGCTGTTGGCGACAACACCATCGATGGTGTAAATGACGCTTAGCTGCGGCAGCCGATGCCGGATCGTTGCAAGCTTGGCGGCGCCGCCTAAGTCAGTGATCACCGCCCGTGCGCCGCTGTCCGCGAGCCGGTACTCGAGCGCTTCGACTCCGAACAGACTGAACAGCGGCACCGCAATCGCACCGATCTTGTAAATCGCAACGTGAGCAATGGCGGTTTCCGGCATCTGCGGCAGCAGCACCGCGACGCGATCCTCGCGCCGGACGCCGGCACTCAGCAGCAAATTCGCCGTTCGATTCGACAGCCGGCCGATGTCGGCAAAGGTGTACTCCACGCACTCGCCGAGCGCCGGCTTATGGATCAGCGCGATCCTCTTGTGCTCGCCGCACCATTTGTCGCAAACATCGACGCCGATGTTATAGCGCTGCGGCAGCTCCCGAGGGAACAGGCTGCCGCCGCTTAAGGAGCCTTGCACACAAAGTTCGCGGCGTCTTTCACATTGCCGGTTCCCTGGTAGTGCGCCACCTGCGGGAATGGGCACAAGGGCCGGGTCATGGCCACGCCTTTGGTCTTGTCGTCGTCGACGAACTTCGTCGCCACGACGCGAGTGGGCGGCACGCCCTTCTCCACCCACTGTTCGAGCGCGGCGACCAGATCGTGCTCCGCGTCCCCGCCGCCGCCCGCCTGGCCGAATTGATTCGGACCCGGGCCGCCACCGCAATGGTCCACGCCGGGCGCCAAGAATAGACGATAGAACTGCTGGGTCCGCGCGAGTGCATCCGCACCGGGTGCATCCGCACCGGGTGCATCCGCACCGGGCTTGTGACCGTCGGCTGCAACCACCGCCTGATAGAACTTCACCGAGCTCAATGGCGTCACGATGGAATCGACCATGCCGGCATATTGAATCAACTTGCCGCCACGCGCCTTGAACCCGGCGAAATGCACGTCATTGGCATTCATGCTGTCCCCGACCACGCGAACCGCATCGGCGCGGCCTTTTTCGAGATCGAAGCC
>JAXDQN010000632.1:0-4326 GCA_034667865.1 Gammaproteobacteria bacterium | reverse complement strand
AACTCAATTCCGCAGCGGCATCGGCCTTGACGACCGGAATGAATGCGTAGGCCGAACCCACCGTGGCCGTGGCCACGGGAGTGCCGGTGATGGATGTAGAGGCAGCAGGCGGTGTGCTGTCGCTAACGGCAGCGTTACCCGATGTAGCCATTGAACTGCTGTCATCGTGACAGCCGCTTAGTCCGGTAAAAAGTGCAGCGAAACAAATCGTCGTTAACATTAGTCGGGTATCGAGCATCATGTCCACCTGTCCCAAAAGTTGCGTCATTCACGCGAACTGCAGGTCCAGACAGCGAAGTCACGACAACAGCGATACCGAGCGATCTCGAACGATCACGCTGTTAGCGGCAACCCCGCTATCTGCACGCTGCAGACCGGAAGCTTTGCGTCCCACGCCTCGCGACGGGTAAGCCTTTAGCGAATCCACATAAAACTATTCACCAGAAACATTCACTTCGTGTTGCATCCCTGCTTGTAGATCGCCGGGCAGTCCATGGCATAGGTTTTTCCGTGCACCGATTGAATGAACGGTAAAATACCTGTGCTCCACATCTCCGCAGCACCGGCTAACCAGCTGTTGCGCATCCAAATCATGTAGCTGGCGTGCATCGTATTCATTTCGTAGGTATTGATTTCCGCAGGTAATTGCGTATACCTCGTGCCCAGTCCCATCGACTGCACTTCGCCGACCCAGGGAACCTTGCCGCGAAAATCCGCGCCACCGCCGATCGCTGCACGAAAGACTTGATTCGCCTGAATGGTTCGCGTGATGTTGGGCAGAGGCAATTCGGGATCCGGCCCCCCGACGATCACGCCGCCATTGGCTGATGCATACGTCATCAAGTCCAGCATCTGCGCATTGCTGCCGCCGAAATTCGCAGCCAGCCGCAATTGCGTGTGCGACCACGCAGGTACACTGGCATCAAACCAGCGCTTCAGTTGCGTGTTGTACTGGCCCTGATCGAAACCGCTGCCCGGAGGCGCACCGACGGCAGTCTCGCCGTTGCCGATAAACATCTCGAATAACGGATTGGCATCGTAGCGTTTCGCATATGCCAGGCTCAGCGCTATCAGTCGATCCATCACGTCCGCGTCCCAAAATCGAGCGGTCACAGACAGGGCGCCGGCCGCTCCCGGCAGCGCAACCACGCAGCCTCCGCCGGAATAGGAGACCAGATAGCCGGGCAATAATCCGGAGGCCGCGTCCCCGCATGTCGTACCGGCCGCAAGCGGTGAGCCGAAGGAGCGCTCGGCCACGCCCAAGATCAATCGCTTCGGCACCTTGAGCGAGGCAAGTTTGGCCAAGAATGTGTCGACCAAGGCAAATCCGCTCGAATAGTCGCCCGGTGTGGAGCCCTCGAGCAAGGCCCAATTCAGCAACAATTCTATTCCCTGTACGTTCGTCTCACTCGACAGCGCGTCGATCGCCGCCATCTGATTTGCCTGAGTGTTATGTGGAATCCAAACGTAGTGACCCGGGTGCCATTTGATCCCGTTGGGCGCGCTCACGGCATTCGTCGGACAGTGACCATTGACGCATACGGACAAGGGCGGCGGTGGTTTGTCGGCGCTTGACGCAACCAATGGCAGCAAGCCGGCCAGCAGGGTTGCTCCTAGCAGCAAGGACGCGCGACAATAACCAATGAGCATATTCACCTCCGCAAATTGCTGTACGGCGGACGCCGACAATAAAACTGTGATCGAGTTCTCGTTCTGAAGGTCTTCGACGATGCGTCCATCCCAGCAAAACCAGCAAGACTGCAAGCACACTAGCAGGCCGGGCAATTCGTACAAGAGTCTCCAAATGCCTACACCGGTGAGGCACATTTATCGCCACTTCAATTAGCCCGGCCGATAGTGTTCCGTTGGGTCAACTGCAGACCATTCAGGCTTTGCGAGCCGCAGCTGCGCTCATGGTCGTGGTCTATCACTCGACTCGGGTTGCTCTCGACCATATCGGTAGTTTGCCGTCCGGCATTGTCTGGCAAACGGGCGAAGCAGGCGTCGATATGTTTTTCGTGATCAGCGGACTGGTTATGGGCATATCCTGTTATCGCGGCCGGTCGCTGCATTGGGCCGATTTTCTGCGGCGCCGCGTGACTCGTATCGTGCCGATGTATTGGCTTGCTACGACGCTGAAGTTCTTGCTGTTGTTGATGATACCCACGCTCACCGCGCACATTCACATTTCAGGTTGGCACACCGTGGCTTCTTATCTGTTCATTCCAGCGAAGAACACCGAGGGGATGATTTACCCTCTGCTGTGGGTCGGCTGGACCCTGAACTTCGAGATGTTGTTCTACCTGCTGTTCACGCTCGCGCTGGCTTTACGGGTGAAGCTATTGCCGTTTCTCGCAGCAACCCTCGGCGCGTTTGCGGTGGCCGGCTTGTGGAGATCGGGGCACTGGCCTGCACCGCTGCGCTTCGCTGATCCCATATTGCTCGAATTCTTGATGGGACTATGGTTGGCATCCCGCATCGCAAAGGGACTGACGCTGTCGTTGCTGAGTTGCTCGATACTTCTTTGCGTCGGTGCGGCCTGCATCCTGGCTGCGCCACGGGACACCGATGTAAGCCTGTTGCGGGTGATCTTTTGGGGATTGCCGGCCTTCGCGATCGTCACTGCCGTGGCTGCCGCAAGCTGGCGGCCACGTCACTGGCAAACGCAACTAGGCAACGCATCCTATGCGATCTACCTGTTTCATGGATTCGTGATGAGTGCGATGGGCATGCTGTTGAGCCGGATAGAGTTCAGCCGCTTGGCGCTTGTCATATGGGGCCTCTGCGGTGTCTTCCTCAGCGCCGCGCTGGGGCTGGGGATCTATCGATTCGTGGAAAAACCGTTGTTGCAAATGTTCAACTCCTGGGCATCGAGACGCGGTGCGGCACTGGCCGGCGAACATTGATGCCAGCCGCGAAAACTCGCCTCGGATTCGCTTATTGGGTGGTCGGATCCGTCGTTGGCGCGATACATCTGGCGCTGTTCGCGCGCGACTTGACGCAGCCGGACGGCTTTCTGCGAGCGGACCGAGCGCGATTTCGCTATCACGCCATGAAGAACCTGATCGCAGCCGGGCACGAGGACTACGCATCATTCGTGGCTTGTTTAGTGAAGCAAGGCATCATCGGCGACTACGGAATTCATGCCGCTTTTTATGCGATCGGCGGCGCGCCGGCGGTGATCTTCGTTCAGGTGCTGTTGGCGATTGCCGCCGCACTTTGCGTCGTCTACATCGCTTGGCACACTTTTTTATCGAGAAACTTGGCGCTAGCCGCCGGGCTGCTCTACGCAGTGCTGCCGCAAAGCATTGCATTCCCTCATCAGCTGCTGTCTGAATCCATCGCCAACCCGTTCCTGATCTTCGGCACGGCCGCCGTTGTTTACGGCATTCAGTCGCAACGCAAAGCACCGATTTGGTTGTTGTCGGGATTGGCATTCGGCGTCGCGGGACTGGTGCGTCCGGCGCTGATGCTATTGCCTTTGATCGCGGCCGTCCTGCTGGCATGGTTCGGCCGCGGTGTGGCGAACCGAAAAGCGGCGCTGCTGGCGGCGAGCGGTATCGCGCCATTCGTTCTGTGGTGCACGTTCATGCTTTTGCTTACCGGACGGTTCGGACCCGGTGAGTCAACGCAGGACTTGGGCCTCAACTTCTCCCAGAGCACGGCGAAGGTGCTCCTGAGCGAGGCCGATTCGCTGCCGCCGCGATTGACGGTGGGTCAATACCTTCACTACGTCGCGCGCTATCCCAAAGGATTCGCCAATCTGTACGCCAAGAATATCATGGTCATGGTCATGGATTCGGGTATCGGCCGGCTGTACGTCGATCTGTTGGGGTACGGCGCCAAGGAGCGCCAGCAACTTCAAGATCCTGTGATCGGCTGGCGGGCGCAACTGACCAACCACGGCCCGCTCGCCATGTTGCAGTCAGGCTGGCGTTTGGCGCCCGGCACCATCATCGCCGGGGTATTGGGAGCGATCGGGTTTGCGATGGTCAACATCGGCACGGCATTCGCCTATGTCATTCTGTTACGGCGAGGCTCGCCGCTCGGAGATCCCGGCACAACTCTCGCGATTCGATGGTGCGTGGCCTTTCTTTTGATAGTGCCGTTATATGTGTTGGCAACTTCTGAGGTCGTGGCTTACGCGCCATCCCGGCTACGGTCGCAAGGCGAGTTCGCATGGGCCATCCTGGCCTGCTTCGGTTGGAGCCGCGCGTGGCAGCTACTTCGCTTTCGATCCGTAGCGCGAGGTCTCAATGGCGCTTAACCTGCCGGCACTCGTGGGACTGCTGCGCCCGAAACAGTGGACAAAGAATGTCTTTGTCT
>JAXDQN010000631.1:0-7642 GCA_034667865.1 Gammaproteobacteria bacterium | reverse complement strand
GCGCGCCGTATGCGCTGCCACGTTTGAAATTGCGGCGTAAGCCGCCGAGCCTGTTCGACTATGAGTACGAGGATTTCGAAATCTCCAACTATCAGTTCCACGCAGCCATCAAGGCCCCCATTGCCGTATGAAGAAACGCACAGCACGCACACCAACACCACTATTCGAAGTCAGACACTCACCGATCCACGGTTACGGCGTTTTCGCGGCGCGGCGCATCCGCAAGGGCACCACCATCCTCGAATATCTCGGCGAAAGACTCAGCCATGAGGCCGCGGACGAGCGCTACGCCGACAAGGACCCCAAGGATAATCACACCTTCCTGTTTACGGTGGACGCCAAGACCGTCATCGATGCGGGAGTCAACGGCAATGAAGCCCGCTATGTGAATCATGGCTGCGATCCCAATTGCGAAAGCAGCAGCCAGAAAAAACGTATTTTCATCGAGGCGATTCGCACCATCCAAGCCGGCGAAGAATTGGCTTACGACTATCAGATTCAGCGTGACGATGACGATCCTGCCGATGTGGATCGGATCTTCGCCTGTCGCTGCGGCGCGGAAAAATGCCGCGGCGTGATGCTGGAGCCGCGAAAACCCAAGAAAAAACCCAAGAAAAAACCCAAGAAAAAAGTCAAAAAGAAGCAGTCCGGCCGCAAGCAGTCGAGTAAGCGGCCGCCGCGCAAGTCATCCGCCAAGCGCAAGCGGTGAGCCTCGGCGCCGATCTCAGCGGGCGCGGCATCTCCATCCAGGACGAATTCCTGTCGCCTGCGCAGGTCATGGAGTTGGTTGAATGCTTGGAGACGCGCCGTGCTCGCGGCGATTTCGCGGCGGCGCGCATCGGTTCCGGCGAGACCTTGCAGCGGCGCGAGGACATCCGCGGCGATAGCATCTGTTGGTTTAGCCCGCCGCTGTATGGCGCCGAAGCGCGCTTATTGGATTCCCTCGAACAATTGCGGTTGCAGTTGAATCGCGATGCGTTGCTCGGCCTATTCGAGCTGGAATTGCACTACGCCGCGTATCCGCCCGATTCGGGCTATGCGCGCCATGTGGATCAGCCGCGCGGCAAGACCCGGCGGAAAGTTTCCCTGGTGTTGTACTTGAATCGCGATTGGCCCGCCGAGGCGGGCGGTGAGCTGCGGATTTTTGGAGACGATGACCGGCCACTCGATGTCCGGCCTTTTGCCGGACGCTTGGTGTGTTTTTTGAGCGCAGGCCGGGAACATTGCGTCCTGCCGGCGCGACGTGAGCGGCTTAGCGTTACTGGATGGTTTGGGACTCGCGACTGACGCGTGCGCTACAATGGTGGCGTGGATGATTCAAGAGTTTCCGACGACGAACTGCGCGCCTGCATACGCATCCTCCGGGCCATCGAGGCAGATCGCGCGCATTTGACGCGACTAACCCAGGAAGAACGCCGCGAATTCCTGACGCTGGCGGGGGTGATTGCCAAGCCGGACGGCCACGATTTGCGCAGGATGACCAAGGCCTTTCGCAGGGCCAAGCGCGAAGCGCAGCGCTCCCATGATCGCAGCGTCATCGAACAGGCGGGCCTGCGTATCCAGCGCCGCTCCGCAGTTTATGCGCCGCTATGGCTGGAACGTCCAAAGCCCGATGCGACAGAACAGCGGCCCGACTTGCAGCGCGAGCGTGCCTGCTACGTCTGCAAGCAGCCCTTCGCTGCCATGCATCGTTACTACGATTCGATGTGCGAGAGTTGCGGCGACTTCAACTACGCCAAACGCGGGCAGAGCGCCGATCTGAGCGGTCAGTACGCACTGATCACCGGTGCGCGGGTCAAAATCGGCTTTCAAGCCTCGCTCAAGCTGCTGCGCGCCGGGGCGCGGGTCATTGTTACCACGCGCTTCCCCGTTGATGCCGCGGAACGATATTCCAAGGAGGCGGATTTCGCGAGCTTTCGCGAGCGGCTGCAGATTCATGGCCTGGATTTGCGTCACGCGCCGAGCGTCGAACTGTTCACGCGTTACTTGGGCGAAACTTTGCCGCGCCTCGACCACATTTTGAATAACGCCTGCCAAACCGTGCGGCGGCCCGCCGGCTTCTTTCAACATCTGCTGGCGCGCGAGTCCGAACCGATTGACGCACTGCCGGCGCCGCTGCGCTGCATGCTATCCGGTCATCACGATCTGCGGCGCGCTTTGCAAAGTTCGCTAAAGCCGGTTGCCGGCAGCCTGATCGCGTCCTCTGCCCAGTCGCCGGGCGAAGGACTGCTGCACAGCGCAGCACTGTCGCAGCGGCGCTATCTGGATGAAGACTTTCGCGGCGGGGAGAATCTGTTTCCGACGGGCCATTTCGATGAGGACTTACAGCAAGTCGATTTGCGCGAGGTCAATAGCTGGCGCCTGCGCTTGCACGAAGTCGAGACCCCCGAATTGCTCGAAGTGCAGTTGGTCAATGCTATAGCGCCCTACATTCTCAACGCGCGATTGAAGCCCATCATGCTGAGGACGGCCGGATTCCATAAGCACGTGGTCAACGTCAGCGCCATGGAAGGCCAGTTCTATCGAACCACGAAGACCGACAAGCATCCACATACCAATATGGCCAAGGCGGCGCTCAATATGATGACGCGCACCAGCGCACCCGATTTCGTCAAAGATGGCATCCACATGAATGCAGTGGATACCGGTTGGGTGACGGACGAAGACCCGGCCGTGCACGCCGCGCGCAAAGTCGAGTTAGGTTTTGCGCCGCCGCTGGATATCATCGACGGCGCCGCGCGTATCGTCGATCCGATCTTCGTGGGGCAACTGACCGGTGCGCACGTGTGGGGACAATTCTTGAAGGACTACAAGCCGGCGCCTTGGTAGCGCGCTAGAAATCCACGGTCACGGTTCCAAACACCTGGCGCGCAACATCAGGCCCGGAAGTTTGGCGCTGCGTTGATTTTGCAATGTCCTGTCCGCTCGCGGCAAGCGTCACCCGGGCATTTAGCTTGTACGCAACCCGCGCATCGACCGATGCGTATGCCGCGATCGGCGTGAGAACGGTGATCTGCCCACCCAACGCCGGTAGCAGTCCCTGTGTCGATGATTGATAGCGGATGTAGCCGTCAATCTCCCATTTCGCCTTGGACCAACCGAGATTCGCATTGATCAAATCCCGTGGCGTCGTATGTTGATAGTCGACGAAATCGGCCCCGTTCTGCTGAGCGGGCTCGAAGTGATCTTTGACGCTCTCAAAGCGGTAGCCTAAGCCCCAACGCCAGGCTTCGGCGAAGTTTCCCTTGAGGCTAACTTCGACGCCGTGCGCGCGCGAATCACCGATGTTGCTGGGGGTGATGGATATCGCCGTGGGCGCTGCAATTATTCCTCCCACGACGTCGGAGATGCTGTTGGTTTTTTGGTAAAACACAGCGGCCCGAAACTGCGCGTGCAGAATGGGCAGTAATCGATCCCAATCCACTTCGTAGTTCGTGACGACAGTCGGATTGAGCGTCGGAATGCCGGAAATATTGATTCCCGGGGTCTGCGCCACCAGAGCACCCAGTTCCACCAGATTGGGCAGCAGGGCGCCGCGGCTGGCGGTTAAACGCAGCGTATCCAGAGCGTTGAGTTTCCAGACGAGGCCACTGTTGAAGGTGGTCTCATTGATAAACCGATCCCAGTTCGAGTCAGTGAACGGATACTGGGGTGGGATGACGCCGCTACGCTCGAGAGCCAGTCGATCGAAACGCAGCGCATTGGTGAATGAAATCGCGGGCGCGATCTTCCATTCCCACATGCCGCTGGCGGAAAACACCTTGTAGCCAACCTGGCCGCCCGTCACGAAGCTGGTGTTCACAGTGTCATGGCGGTACTCGAGCGTCGCTCTCAGCAGGTTGGCGGCGCCGATCTTGAAGACATCTTGCAGTTGCAGAACCGATACACGATTGTCGAATTCGAGGCCCTGGCCCAACGCCCCCGGAGTCGTGCGCACGTCGACCTCGTTGACGTAGGCATTCCCCTGCAAAAGACCGAGAGCCGTATCGGCCATGATCTCGCCCTTCACTGAATCCGTCGTAAATTTCGAAAACTCGCTGACATAGCCGAGATTCACTTCGAACTGGGCGGCCCTCGTGTGACTGGCTTCGATGCGCACCTGAGCGGCGTCGCTCAAGCGGAATACGCCATCGAGATCAATCGAGGCGCGGTTGTTGGCCGATCGTGAACCCGTGTCCATCGCGGCTGGAATCGGCGTGGTGAAGTCCTTGTCGGATCGTGCGCCCGCCGACATGCGAAAGGCCGCCTGGTCGCCGATCTTGAAGGTCGTCGACGCGGAGCCTTGTGCGAGATTCTGCGTTCCACCCGTCAAGGCGAGGGAATTTACATCATCGTACAGCGGGTTGTAGGTGATGATATTGATGACGCCACCCACGGCGTTGAATCCAAAAAGAGCGCTGCTGGGGCCTTTTACCACCTCGATCTGCCGGATGGCGCCGAGTTCCACCGGCAATGCATTCCAGGGCGTGAGACTGTAGATGTCCGCATATACCTGCCGGCCGTTGATCAGCACGAGCAGGTTCGACGCGAATGGCTGATCGTAGCCACGCACGCTGACGTCAGTGTTGTCCTTGCCCCACTGCAGCAGGTCCACGCCGATAACGTTGCGCAGGGCGCCCGTCACGTCTCGGGCGCCCGAGCGGCGAATGTCTTCCGCTGTGATGATTTCCATGTTGGCCGGCACTTCGCTCGAGCGTTGCGGCGAACCGGTCACGCTGGTCGTCACCGGCTCGCCAAACAACTGTTCCAGCGCGCCATAGTTCATGGTTTGCGCAATCGCGCCGTAACTGGCGCTCGTGAGCGCGAGCACCGCCGCGACCCGCCAGGGACCCGCCGCAAGTTCGAAAACCACGCGTGAAATCCGCTTGCGGTTGGTGTGCGTCATGTTTATGTCTCGGTGATCATCATGCGAAAGACAGCGGAAAACGCCAGGCTGGTGCTGGCCGCGGCGGCGCGGTTCACTAAAATTTCAACCTTCGGTTGCGAGCGGACACCCATCGCGCAGACACCGGCTCTGACCTGTGCGAGATCGGTGGTGATGCAGGGAGTGCGGTTGGCCATCGCGGCCGCGGCCATCGGCTTGGTGTCGGCGGCGGTTATTCCCGCGATAAGCAAGAAAAGCGCGACCTTGGCACGCCCAACCTCGGTGACGGGCACCAACACCGGCACCAGCCTCACGTTGCCCACGCGCAGGCCCTCGCCGAGCAAAGCTTGCAACGCTTCTGCCTCATGGACCGATTGCGGATCCGCCGGCGCATACACGATCCCCGCTTTGACATCGCCGCTCAGCGGCTTCTCCAGAAAGCCGAGTGCACGACCGGCGATCTGCACGTCCTTCAGCGTGAACTCCGCATGGGCGCTGGCGCACAGCAGCAGCAGGCAACACGCAAGCAACGAGGCCCGAATCCGGCGGCTGAGCAGGTCGGTCATCTCAGGGTGCCCTTTTTTTCTCAGCGGTGAAATGACCCTGCGCGCGCGCAATTGAACCGGTGGCGGCGAGCAAACCGCGCTGCGCTTCGGTCTCGACGCCTTCCGCGATTACGCCGATGTGCAGTTCGCGGGCGATACTGATGATGGCGCGAATCATGGCGGCACGTTCCGGATCCGCATCGGTGTTGTCGATGAAAGACTGTGCGATCTTCAGGTGGCTGACGTCGTACGCACGCAGGTACTCGAATGAGGAGTACGCGGTGCCGAAATCGGCGATGGCGATCTGCACTCCGAGCCGATGCAATTGCGACAGCGCATCGTTGCGAGCGAGGGTCGCGTGCGCGAGAGTTGCTTCTGTCACATCGAACTCCAGACAACCGGGGGGTATGCCATATTTCGCAGTGATACTGGTGACATCGCGAACCAATTCGCGGCTGTTTTTCATTTGCGAAAGAGACAGATTGACTGCGATGAGCGGCGGCGCCGTGTTGCCCTCGCGCCAGAGCTGCATTTGTCGGCAGGCTTGATCCAATACCCAGCGGCCGAGTATCGACATTATGCCGGCCCTTTCGGCAATCGGCAGGAATGCCGTGGCGCTCAGCTGGCCGCGCGTGGGGTGATTCCAGCGAATCTGCGCCTCGACGCCGACGGTGCTCCCGGACACGATTTCAACCTGCGGCTGATAGAACAATTCCAGTTCGTCGTGTTCGAGCGCGTGTCGCAGCTCGTCAGCGATGGTCACGCGATCCAACACTTGCTGGTCGAGGTCCACCGAATGGAAATGATATTGGTTGCGCCCCTCCTCCTTGGAGCGATACAGCGCCAAATCGGCCTGCGCCAACATGGCATCCGGCCCGACACTGGTCGCGGCATAGGTGCAGATCCCGATGCTGGCGGAAATACTATGGATCTGGTTGCCCTTTATTAAGTAGGGCAACGCCAGGATTTTTTGGAGCTTGGCGGCCAACACTCCCGCGTGTTCCGGCTCATACATATCCAGTTGCAGGATCGCGAATTCATCGCCCCCCAAGCGCGCAATCACATCGCTGTCGCGTGTCGTGCTCTTGAGCCGCTCCGACACTTCGCGCAACAGCAGGTCGCCGATCGGATGCCCCAGCGTATCGTTGACGTCCTTGAAGTGATCCAGGTCGATGTACAGGATCGCAAACGGACTCGCGCCGCGCCGGGTCGCGGCAAAGCCCTGGCGCAGGCGTTCGACGAACGTGGAGCGGTTGGCGAGGCCGGTGAGCCCATCGGTACGCGCGAGCAATGCGATCTTCTCTTCCGCCGCCTTTCGTTCCGTAATGTCGATGATGATGCCTTCGACTTCGATCAGCCGACCGGTCTTATCGCGCACGGGCGTGTAGCGGTTCTCGACCCAGCGGTGCGAACCATCGCCTGTACGCAGGCGAAATTCGATCGTCGCAGCCTGCGCGTCCTTGTCGAGCACCCGCGACATTCCAGCTCTGACCTTCGCTTCGTCCGCGGAATCGACCAGCACGTCCGCCCAACTCGCGGACCCGACCAGTGTTTTCGGATCGTGACCAAACTTGGTGATGTTGTGCGAAATGTAGATCAGCGGAAACGGCGGCTCGCCGCGCAAGCGGTACAAAATGGTGGGACTGTTCTGCACAATCATGTTGGCGTCGGCCAATTCCTTGACGTAGCGCGCCCGCGCCACGGCCACGCCGATCAGCCCCGCAAGCGTCTTGAGCGTGTCCGACTCCGCCCAACTCCACTCCCGCTTCGTGCTCGCCGAGTCGATGAAGTTCAGGCTGCCCCACAACTTCGCTTCAACCATGACCGGAATCTGCAGGAAGGAGCGCATCTTGGCCTGCTCGAACAAGGTGAAGAACTTGCCGGTCAAATCGTTGACGAAGAAAGAGGCTTCGCCGACCATCATCGCCGGCGCCAGCGTCCGCGGCAGGCAGGCCGTCAGATCCAGATCCTGCAGCGCCGGATTGTCGATCATCGGGGTCGCTCCCGGCGCGCACCATTCCTGGCGAATGGCGGAGCGTAGATGGCCGGCGCCGTCTATGGTGATTTCGCAAAACTGTACACGGCTCACCGCCATGGTCTGGCCGATCAGGTCCAACACCCGTTGGATGGCGTCATCATGCTGCACACTCAGCAACTCCGCTGCGCTCTTCGTCACGACGTTGAGAAGCGCGTCGTGTTCACGCAGCGCGTTCTCAGCCGCCTTGCGTTCGAC
>JAXDQN010000630.1:0-4517 GCA_034667865.1 Gammaproteobacteria bacterium | reverse complement strand
CGCATCGTCGCCCATTGGCGCGCCGACATATACTCCAAGGTGACCGGCGTCACGGTGCCGACCGAACTCGCGGATGTCGTGGAACTCGGCGAACGCGGCATCGTCAAATATACGGAATTCTTTGCCCCCCGCTGAGGCCGAACCGCGCTGGTTGAGCATTGCCCGCGAGGTGCGGGCCATCGCGCAGACCGGATTGAGCTTCACGGCCGACGGCTTCGACCGCCAGCGATATCTGCGGTTGCAGGAACTCGCTGCGCAGCTCTTGGCGCAGGGCTCCCCTGCCGAATTCGAAACCATCGTGGCTCTGCTGCGCCAGGAGAACGGCTATGCCACACCGAAGGTCGATGTGCGCGGCGCCGCGTTCGTCGATGGCCGGGTACTGATGGTGCGCGAGATCAGCGATGGCCGCTGGACCCTGCCGGGCGGCTGGGCCGACGTAAATCAATCCGCGCGCGAATGCGTGGAACGCGAAATCGCCGAAGAATCGGGATTCAAGGCGCGAGCCGTCAAGCTCGCGGCGGTGCGCGACTATCAGAAAAACGGCCATCCGCCGCACCACATCGATTCGATATATAAAATGTTCTTCTTATGCGAGATCACCGGCGGCGCGGCTGCTGCGAGCGACGAGACCAGCGAAGTGGCGTTCTTTGCGCGCGATGCACTGCCGCCGCTGTCGCTGGGCCGCACCACCGCCGTGCAAATCGAACGGATGTTTCATCACTTCGAGCATCCCGACATCCCGACCGATTTCGATTAGTCGCCGCTTTAGGCGTATGTCATCAAGGCCGGATCGCCGCCATCGAGATGCGGCAGGCCATTGAAACTCACCAGATGGTGCCGGCGCGGCGTCGAGGCAAATTCAGTCAGTGAGCTGTTGCGTATGCGCAGATTCAATTCCACCGCGGTCGCCGCCGGCGCTTTCAGCACCTGGGCGACCATGGCGCCGATGGCCCCGCCCGAGGACACCACCAGCACATGACCATCCGCAAAGCGCTGCCGTGCCTCAATCAATGCGCCAACCGCAGCGTCCTGAAACTCGCCGAATGGCAGCATGTCCACCGGTTGAGTTCGGCCTTCGGCCCAAGCCAGCAAAGCCTCGCGCAGCAGCCGGAAATGCTCGCGCACCACCAGCGGATCGCGACGCGCGGCAGCGGTTACGCTAAGCACCGGCAGCTCGCCGGTCAACGCCATCAAAATAGCTTCGGGCTTGTACTCATCGAGGCCCGGAATTATTTCTCGGCAGGACGCCGCCAACTGCGGATGGCTCTCGAGAATGGCATCGGCGGTTTCGGCCTGACGCCGCAATGTCCCGGTGAAAACCGCGTCGAAGTGAATCTTGCGCTTGGCAAAATAGGCCCCCAGCAGCCGTGACTGGGTAAAGCCGATCTCCGTCAACTGATCGTAGTTTTCAGTCCCAAAGGCCGCCTGACCATGGCGGACCACGTAAATGACTCCCATGAACTATTCTAACCGAGCGCAACGCTCGGCGCCGCGTCCGCATGCAGCGGAATTTCCAGAGCCACGCTCAAGCCACCGCCTTCGCGATTCGCCAACTGAATTCGCCCACCGTGCGCCTCGGCGATCTCACGGGCCAGCGCCAAACCGATGCCGGTGCCGCTGCGCTTGGTGGAGTAGAAAGGCAGCAATGCCTGAGCCAGCACCGCTGGGCTCATCCCCGCACCCCGATCCAACACCTCGATGCGCTGCTCGCCTCCACCGCAATGAATGCGCAGCTCAACGTCGGTGGCGGCGCCGTCCGCCTCGTGTGCATTCTTCAGCAGATTGATGAGTGCTTGCTCCACCTGCACGCGGTCGAACCAGCCCGGCGTGTCGGGCACTTCTCCGCTGTACTGGAACGAATGCTGACCGCGCAAGTCGGCAAGAAACGGCTCCCACGCCACACTTTCCTGACGCGGCGCCGGCAGCTTGGCAAAGGTGGCATAGCCGCCGACGAAGTCCTGCAGATGCGCGGCGCGCTCGCCGATGGCTGAAAATACGCCGGGCAACGTGGCCAAGTCGCCGCGCCGGGCAATTTCCGCGCCTGAATGCGCCAGCGATGACAGCGGTCCCAGGGAATTGTTGAGTTCATGGCTCAGGACACGAATGAGTTTTTTCCAGGTGGCGACTTCCTGCCTCGACAATTCGCGCGTCAAGCGCTTCAGCAAATACAGCTGAAAGGTTTGCCCCTGCAAGATGAAGGAGCGCGTCGACAGGTGGAAGGTTTCCTCCACCCCGTCGATCTCCGCGGAGAACAGCTTGTCGCCGAGTCCGGCGGCCGCGGTTTTCAATGCATGCGGCGCATGCATCAGCGCCTCGCCGAAGCGCAATCCTTGCAGGCTTCTGCCCTCGCTAAGCAAATGCCGGGCCGCGATGTTGGCGTAAGCGATTCGCTCGTGAGCGTCCACCAGCACCAAGGCCACGGGCGAATTCTGCATCACCGTATCCAGCAGCAATTCACGCTGCACCAGATGGGCTCTTTGTTGCCGCAGCGCCGCCGCGAGGTCGTTGTGCGCCGTCATCAGTTCGCCCAGTTCGTCATCGCGATCCGCCACCAGAGACAAGCTGAAATCGCCCTCGCGGTAACTGGCGACGGTGTTGGCCAAGGCGCGCAGCAACTGCTGAATGGGACGCATGATGCGCGTTGCCAGCCACAGCAGCGGCACAAGCGCTGCGCCGACTACGGTCAACCAGCTGAGCAGCGCATCGTCGATGCTGCGCACGGCGAGAATCGTGAACCACGCGGTGAGGCCGACCACGAACAGCAGCAATAACGCCAGTTTGCCCTTGAGGCTCACTTACTTGAATCGCTCCAAGCGGCGGTACAGGGCCTGGCGCGACAATCCCAAGCTTTGCGCAGCCCGGCTGATGTTGCCGCCTGCTTCCCGCAGCGTTGCCTCGAGGACTTCGCGGCTGAACTGTTCCGCCTCGCGCGCAGCTGCTGCGCGGTGGACCTGCGGTAGATTCAAGTCGGCTGCCGTCACCACGTTGTCCCGCGCCAACAGTCGCGCGCGCTCGATGGAATTGCGCAGTTCGCGCACGTTGCCCAGCCATTCGTGGGCCAGCATCGCGGCGGTCGCCTCGTCGCTGAATTGCAGATCGGGACCCAGGTAATGCCGCGCCAGCGGCAATATGTCCCCCGAGCGTTCGGCGAGCGACGGGATGGCGATGTCGATGACGTTCAGCCGATAGTACAGATCCTCGCGAAATCGGCCTTCGCGAATCAACTGCGGTAAATCCGCGTTGGTCGCGCTCAAGATCCGTGCCCGCGAACTTCGCGTTCGGCTCGAACCCAGCATCTCGAACTGCCCGGTTTCCAGTACTCGCAGCAATTTGACCTGGCCTGCCAAAGGCAGATTGCCGATTTCATCCAGGAACAAGGAGCCGCCGTCCGCCAGTTCGAATCGGCCGACGCGCGACTTGCCGGCGCCGGTAAATGCGCCAGCTTCCGCGCCAAACAATTCCGCCTCGATCAAATCGGCCGGAATCGCACCGCAGTTGATGGCAACGAACGGGCCCGAACGCACCGCCGAGTTGGCATGCACGATTTGCGCGATGCGCTCCTTGCCCGCGCCGTTGGGTCCCGTGATCAATACCCGTACATCGGCGCGTGCCACGCGGCAGGCCAGTTCCACCACCCGCTCCATCGCGTCCGAGGCAAACACGATGTCGCACAGGTCATATTGTTCGGCCAGCTTCTGCCGGCGCTGCCGCTGCTCATCCTGCAAGCGCTGCCGCTCGCGCGTAGCCTCGGCGAGCTCCAGCAGGTTCTCCACCGTGGCCAGCAGCTTGTCATTGTCCCAGGGCTTGCCGATGTAATCGGCCGCGCCGGCCTTGATCAGCTGCACCGCAGATTCCAGGTGAGTCCAGGCCGTCAGCAGTATCACGGGAAGGTCCGGCTGCTGCGCGCGCAACGCCTTGAACAGCGCCGCGCCCTCATCTCCCGAGGTCGTGTCGGCCGTGAAGTTCATGTCGGCAATGACCAGATCGACGCGCTCTCGCGCCACCAGCGCCAGCCCCTTCTGGGGGGTCGCAGCGGTCACCGTGCGGATCTCGTGCAAACCAAATAATAAGCTCAGGGCCTGGTATACGGCGGGATTGTCGTCTATGACCAGTACGGTACGCATGAGCGGATGGTAGCGGGTGTGACGAGGAATCACACCCGCTGTGCAGCAATGATCAAGCCGCTCGGGTCGCCAGCGCGGGTGGAATGGAGGCAGCCTTCAGTGCCGGCCACAGCACCGAGGCCTGCCCCAACAGCATCACCACCACAGCACCGATCAGTGCATAACCAATATTCAGGCGCTGCATCTGAAATGCGGTCACCATCCATAGATTGAGCCCGACCGCCAACCCGACTCCCAGCACCGCCCCACCCGCAGCAATGAGAAAATTCTCGGTCTGAAAATAGTGCACGATCGCGTTCTTGGTCGCGCCGAGCGCGCGGCGGATGCCGATCTGTCGACGACGTTGCGCCACCCAGTAGCTGGTAAGTCCCACGATGCCAAACGCCGTCACGG